>NZ_JBXEOV010000003.1:0-281768 GCF_056856695.1 Psychrobacillus sp. Z16_25
GTAGGCCGTTACCCCACCAACTAGCTAATGCGCCGCGGGCCCATCCTGTAGTGACAGCCGAAGCCGCCTTTCAACATCCCCACATGTGTGGAGATGGATTATTCGGTATTAGCACCGGTTTCCCGGAGTTATCCCAATCTACAGGGCAGGTTGCCCACGTGTTACTCACCCGTCCGCCGCTGAATCAGAAGAAGCAAGCTTCTTCATCATCCGCTCGACTTGCATGTATTAGGCACGCCGCCAGCGTTCGTCCTGAGCCAGGATCAAACTCTCCATAAAATTAGCTTACGAAACACATCGTGTCTCGAAAACTTCTAAAATAGATAAGCTTTGATAGCTCATAAATTTTGCTGGCATCATCATAAAATGATGTCATTTGTTTTGCGATATGTTTCAATCGCTGTATATCTTGACGTTTTGCATGTTCAGTTTTCAATGTTCATTTTTCGCTATCTCAATGACAGCTAAATTAGAATAACATCTTCTCTTAGAAGAGTCAATAACTTTTTTTAAATTTATTTTCATAATCTTGTACTCGATAAATTCGCAGCTATTTTATTTTACATAATGGATTATTTCTATTGGTACAACTTTATAAAGCTGCCCAACTCGGATTAGTTCAACTAATAAGTCAGACTGTAAATAAAGATACAGCATTAATTACAGTAATAAATGAAGTTATTACAGTTAATTCATTTCTTCGGAAAGCGTCAAAGACAGTTTCGCCTTTCTGACCTGTCACTCCAACTGCCGTTGTTTCTGTACGACCTTTCCTCTCTCATAAGCATCATCTACATCGTATTGCTTTTGATTGTTGGTGTTCATGCCCTCGACGAATGGATAAAGGATATGTCTACAATTGACTCCTCTATTTCCTCCTGGAGTACCATAACCAAGTTCATAGATACTTGGATATTCTGGGTCACTTGAAGGATTGCTCGCAGAAGCAACTTCCCCTTAAATCATGGAGCATTCTTTCCTAGACAGTCATAGATGGTCTTAATTGTTCATCCTCTATTAGGTCCAAAGTTTTTTCATTTTTACGACTTTGGTCTGCATTTTTTACGACTTTCATTTCCCGTGTATTTCTGCTACAATCATCGCTTTTTTTGCTACAATCAAGCTCCTTTTTGCTACAATCAATTTCTCGAGCGCCTCCCGCTACTATTTTTGCTACAATGACCTGCATTTCTGCTACAATCACCGCTAGTTTTGCTACATTCAACACCATTTCTGCTACAATCACCCCTGTTTTTGCTACAATCATGCTCAGTTTTACGACTTTCCATTTCTACACACCCCCTCCCAACAAAAAAAACGAGCAAGCGCAAGGCTTGCTCGTTCATCATCTTATACGTAATGTTTTTCTACTACTTCTGCACAGCGAGTACATAATGTTGGGTGTGCTTCGTTTGTGCCTACTGTTTCAGAGATTGTCCAGCAGCGTTCACATTTTTCTCCGTCTGCTTTTACGACTACTACAGAAGCATGCTCTAATGCCAAGCTTTCTGCTGGAGCGTCTGCAGGAGAACCTGCTAGCTCGAACTGAGAAACGATGAATAGCTGTGCGAAATCGATTGCATCTGTTGCAAATAGGTCGCGGTATTCATGTTTCACGTATAACGTTACTTTTGCTTCTAGCGATTTACCGATTGTTTTTGCATTACGTGTTTCTTCTAATGCTTTTAATACATCGTCGCGAAGCTCCATAATTTTTTCCCATTTTGGTGCAAGCTCTTGGAATGCTGGATAGTCTACTGCTTCTGGCATATCTGTCAGCTGGATGCTTTCTTCCTCTTCATGCGCTAGGTAAGCCCAAAGCTCATCTGTTGTATGTGGAAGAATTGGTGTCACTAGCTTCAATAGTGCTAGTAGCGTATCGTACATCACCGTTTGCATTGCACGACGAGCTGGGTCGTCTTGACCGTAGATGTATACAACGTCCTTCGCGATATCTAGGTAGAAGGAGCTTAATTCACCAGATACGAAATTGTTCACTGTGTGGTAAACAGTTGCGAAGTCGTAACGGTCATATGCAGCACGTACTGTTTTGATTACCTCTTGAAGCTTCATGTACATGTATTGATCCACTTCACGAAGGTCTTCAAATGCCACACGATCATTTACCGGATGGAAGTCCGTGATGTTTCCGTGTAAGAAACGGAACGTGTTACGGATTTTGCGGTAAACCTCTGTTACTTGCTTGAAGATTGCATCGGATACACGAACATCAGCAGTGTAGTCTACAGAAGCAACCCATAGACGAACGATGTCTGCTCCCAGCTGTTTCATTACTTTCGCTGGAACGATGACGTTTCCAAGTGATTTACTCATCTTGCGTCCTTCGCCATCTAATGTGAAACCATGGCTTAGTAATCCTTTATATGGTGCATGACCGTACATCGCTGTGCTTGTGATTAGTGATGAGTTGAACCATCCACGATATTGGTCAGATCCTTCTAAATATAAATCTGCTGGGAACACTAAATCGTCACGCTCTGCAAGCACTCCTTGGTGAGAGGAGCCTGAGTCGAACCAAACGTCCATGATATCTGTTTCTTTTGTGAAGATGCCGTTTGGACTTCCTGGGTGTGTAAAGCCCTCTGGCAATAAATCCTTTGCATCTCTTTCAAACCAGATGTTCGATCCGTGCTCACGGAACAGCTTCGCCACATGTTCGATTGTTTCTTCTGTTAAGATTTCCTGACCATTTTCCGCATAGAATACTGGGATTGGAACACCCCATACACGCTGACGAGAAATACACCAGTCTCCACGGTCACGAATCATATTATAAAGACGAGTTTCTCCCCATGCAGGTGTGAACTTCGTTTCTTTGATTGCTTGAAGCAGCTGATCTCTGAATGCCTCAATAGACGCAAACCATTGTGGCGTCGCACGGTAAATTACCGGTTTTTTCGTGCGCCAGTCATGTGGATAGGAGTGCGTGAAGAATGTCAGCTTTTCAAGTGCACCAGCTTCTTTTAATGCCTCTGTGATTGCTTTATTCGCATCATCATAAAATAATCCTTCAAAGCCAGGTGCCTCTTCTGTCATAACCCCGCGGTCGTTCACTGGACAAAGCACATCCAAGCCATATGCTTTCCCTACGTAGAAGTCATCTTCCCCGTGACCTGGTGCTGTATGAACACAGCCCGTACCAGAATCAGTTGTTACGTGCTCTCCTAAGATGATTAGAGAATCTCTATCATAAAGTGGATGCTTCGCAACAAGGCGGTCCATTTCTTCACCCATTACCGTGCGCTCTACTGTGTACTCTTCCCAGCCAAGCTCAGAAGCTACTGATTCTACTAAATCTTTTGCTACGACAAATTTAGAATCCTTCGCTGACACCACTGCATACTCTACCTTTGGATGTAAGGAAATCGCTAAGTTTGCAGGAATCGTCCATGGAGTTGTCGTCCAGATGATGAACTTCGTGCCTTCTTCTAGCACGCCTTTTCCTTCTGTCACCGCAAAGCTCACATAGATAGATGGAGACTTTTTATCTTGATATTCAATTTCTGCTTCTGCTAACGCAGATTCACTGGATGGAGACCAGTAAACTGGCTTTAAGCCTTTATAGATATAGCCTTTTTTCGCCATCTCTCCAAATACTTGAATTTGACGAGATTCAAATTCTGGCTTCAGTGTTACGTATGGGTTTTCCCAATCACCGCGAACACCTAGACGCTTGAATTGAGCGCGTTGGTTTTCAATTTGCTCATACGCATAGTCTTCACAAAGCTTTCTGAACTCTGCTAAGGAAAGCTCTTTGCGTTTAACTCCTTTATTCGTTAACGCCTGCTCGATTGGTAGACCGTGCGTATCCCAGCCTGGTACATATGGTGCATGGAATCCCGTCATCGATTTTTGACGTACGATGATGTCCTTCAATACCTTGTTTAAGGCATGGCCCATGTGGATATCTCCGTTTGCGTATGGAGGACCATCATGTAAAACGAAGAATGGTCTATCCTTCGTACGGTCTAGTACCTTTTGATAAATGTCTTGCTCTTCCCATTTTGCTTGAATGTCTAGCTCTTTTACTGGCAAATTACCACGCATTGGGAAATCTGTCTTTGGCATCAGTAATGTGTCTTTGTATTCCATATTTGCTCCTCCTTTAATTTGACGAAAAATAAAAACTCCCCATCCCAACAAAGGGACGAGGAGTAAGATTCTCGCGGTACCACCCTAATTGTGGTCTCTAAGATAGAAACCACCACTTAGTATGTCATAACGGGACATAAACCGGAGATACTTACACGTTTTCAGTATCTCAGCTCCAAAGTGATCCTCTAAAGTATTTCTTGCTTGAGCTTTCACCATCCTCAAGTCGCTAAACTGAAATTTCCTTTAGACATCTTTATCTACGCTGTTGCTTGTTATATATGAAGTAATTATAGGTAATGTATGATGAACAGTCAAGAAGGTTGACGGATTATTCCTCCGTAGCTGAAATACGCTCAATAGCTGCTGTATCTACATCATACTCCATTAGATGATTCCAATCATCTGTGTTGATAAGATCCAGCTGTGCTTCTATAAGCATTTTAAAGCGATTGCGGAATACCTTAGACTGCTTTTTCAGTTCTTCAATCTCTAATGCTATCTTTCTAGCTTTAGATAAAGCTTCATTGACAATACGGTCTGCATTTTTTTCCGCTTCCTTCACAATAAGCTTTGCCTCTTTTTGAGAATTGCGACGAACTTCCTCTGCTGCTTCTTGAGCAACAACAATCGATTTATGTAATGTTTCTTCAAGGGAAGTGAAGTGCCCTACTTGTTCTGATGTAGCCTTTAATCTGTTTTCAAGCTCCTTCTTTTCCTTTAGGATAATTTCTAAGTCCTTCATAACCTGATCTAAGAATTCGTTTACTTCATCCTCGTTATATCCACGAAAGCCTTTACTGAATTCCTTGTTATGTATATCAAGCGGTGTTAATGGCATTTACTCCAGCTCCTTTACATTCTATCATTCTCTTCCCTCTATTATACAATTACCAGGGGATGAATACATCAAAATTTAAAATTTTATTGGGAATAATATTAGTTTTTTTGCTCTAATTTTCCAATTTGGAGTCGAATCTTATCTTTCTTTGTTCTTCCTTCAATCATTAATAGCTTGACTCTGCCCAGTCCACGCACAGAAAGTAAGTCCAATTCCTGTAGCTCCAGAGAGGTTTGGTCTCGTTCCGCCCAGTTCACCTTTACCTTTCCACCTGTAATCAGTGCTGCTGATTTTTGACGAGAAATGTTAAAAACGGAGGAAATGACCGTATCGAGTCTAAGAGAGCTGACAATATGAAGCTCTGACAGCCACTCTTCTTGTTGTGGGAAATAAAGTGCAGGATCCTCCACCAATTCCACTTGAACCTTCACTTTTCCTATACTTGTTAAATTGGCACGAACGTATTCCAAGACCTCACTTGCCACCACAAATTGAATGGAATCGTCCTGCACACGGATATCTCCAAATTTACTGCGATCCATGCCAAGAGACATAATTGCTCCAAGTACATCCTTATGACGGAGGGTAACAAACTTCTTCGGATATTTCACCTCCATCACAGCAAGCGAAAAATCACTATCCTGAGGCTCAAAATAAGAAGGATAGAGTAGCACACGCTGACGCTCTGCCTCTTCCAGTGCTCCTGCTACAGCCGATTCCACGCCTTCGTATTGTCTACGAAGAGTATCGAGGATAAACCGCTGTCTTGGATCTAAAAAGTCTGTAAGACGAGGGGCATACCGATCCTCCACCTCACGAATCATATTTACTGCCTGTTCTATAAAAGGCTGCTCATCCTTACGAAAATGCTGTAATAAATGCTCCATAAAAAATGCTCCCTTAAAAGTAAAACCCCACAAAAGTGAGGTCTATTACGTCTTCCATATTTAGATTGTTTATTGCTACATCAAATAGAATAGTACAGATATCACACCTCTTAAAGCTAACTGTAAAGCAAAAATAGCAACAATCGGTGAAATATCAATCATCCCAATTGGGGGAATAAATCTTCGGAAGATGTCTAGATATGGTTCACAAATCTTCCCTAATGCTTGGCCAAAGCTGGATTCTCTTACATTCGGAAGCCAAGACATAAAAATATAAATGATTAGCGCATACATGTAGAATGTAACTGCTGTATTTATTACCTGAATCAAAATTAACATGTTTAAGAAAGCTCCTCTATTAATCTAAATCATTGTAATAGTAATCGGAAATCGTTCCTGCTACCTCGACTGAGTCAGGTGCACACAAGAATATGTCTGTTCCAATACGTTGAATATCTCCTCCTAAAGCATACACGGTTCCACTCAAGAAATCGATAATTCTGATTCCCTGTTCCTTGTCAATTCTTTGAAGGTTTACAATGACTGCTCTTTTATTTTTTAAATGCTCCGAGATATCCTGTGCTTCTGCATAAACTCTCGGTTCCATCAAGATTACCTTTGAAGATTTTTGCATATTTTGAATGCTAACAAGGTTAGGAACATTGGTATCCTTTGGCACGGCACTTACCTTTCTTTCTTTTGCATATTTTACTGGCTGTTGTTTTACAGGCTGCTCCATTGCCTGTTGCTGAGGTCTCGGAGATTGTTGAGTTGTAGCAGCTGCTTCTTCATCCTCTTCTAAATAGAAGAAATTTTTTACCCAGTTCTTCATGCTCATACATCTTCCTCCTTATCCTGCCCAACTAAAGCAGTTCCAACTCTTATGAATGTTGCTCCTTCTTCAATGGCAATTTCATAGTCTCCAGACATACCCATGGAGAGTTCTGTACAAGGGGCATGAGGATACTGCTTTGCCTCTATCGTTTCTTGGAGCTCCTTTAACTTGCGAAATACTCGTCGAATAGTCTCCTCGTCCTCCGTAAGCGGTGCCATGGTCATTAAGCCGACAACCTTGATCTTAGGAAAGTCCTTTAATTGTTCAATAAAAGCTTTCGCTTCCTCATAGGCCAACCCATGCTTAGATTCTTCCTCGGCAACATTGACTTGAACAAAGCAATTCACTACGGACTCTGCTCGCTTTTCAATCTCTTCTGCCAGAGATATTCGATCAAGAGAATGAAGGTAATCAATCTTATTAATGACTGATTTTACCTTTCTAGTTTGCAAGGTCCCTATATAATGCCAAACGACATGTTCAGAAGAGATAGCTTCCTGTTTATTCGCTAATCCCTCTGGTCGGTTCTCCCCCAGATGCAGTACGCCACTTTCCATTACTTCTTTTGTTCTGTCTACCGAGACAGATTTTGTCACAGCAATTAAGCGAACTTGATCTGGATGTCGTCTAGAACGCTCACAAGCAGCTTCTATATGTTGTTGGATTGATTGTAAATTATTTTGAACACTATTCATATGAAACCAAACTTTCATCAATTGTCTTTTGTTCATTGTATCAATGAAAGCTTGTTTTATCAATGATGAACAAGTCTTAATCTCTATTTTTCGAAACAATAATAACATCTTTTCCAATTATTGAGACATTTCGAACACTGATTTTTTGTGTTTCCTTCTTTTTATTAAAAAAAGCCTGATAGCCTCCGGAAGATTCCACAATAAATGATGTAATATAGCCGGTATCCTTATCTATTTCCGCATCCACAATATACCCTAACAATTGTCCAGTAACGGATTCTATGACTTCTTTTTGCTGCGCTTCAGAAAATTTCACTTCGTCCCCTCCTTTCCACAGTATATGTTAGGACAAGAGAAAAAACGCTTTTTCTCTGAAGAAAAAGCGTTATTTCAAATTGAGCTGACTTTGGATGGTAGATAATGCACTCTTTTCTAAGCGCGAGATTTGAGCTTGTGATAAACCTAAATCAGCAGCAATCTCTGTTTGGGTAGCTCCATAGTAAATGCGTTTTGTTAAAATTTTCTTTTGACGGCTATCTAGATTTTGAAAGCTATCCTTTACGGTAAAATAGGTAACCCATTGATCTTCTGATACATCATTATCACAAAGCTGGTCCATCATATAGATAGCGTCGCCGCCATCACTGAAAATTGGCTCTTGCAGAGATACTGGATCTTGAATGGCATCCAGGGACAAAAGAATATCTTCCACTGGTATCTCTAAAATTTTTGCTAAATCCTCTAACGTAGGCTCCTCAAGGTGTTCGTTTATATATTGTTCCTTTGCTTTCATCGCTTTATATGCTATATCTCTTAAGGATCTAGATACTCTTACTGAATGGTGGTCTCGTAAATGTCTTTTAATTTCTCCAATAATCATTGGTACTGCGTATGTGGAGAAGCGAACATTATGCTTTAAATCAAAATTTTCGATGGATTTTATTAACCCGATACAACCAACTTGGAACAAATCATCCGCTTGTTCTCCGCGGTAGGCAAACCGTTGAACAAGACTTAGTACCAATCTCAAATTCCCCATTACTAATTCATCTTTTACCGATTCCTCACCAGCTTGAAGTCTTATAAATAACGCTTTCATTTGCTCGTGAGATAATAAAGGAAGCTTTGATGTATCAATGCCGCATAATTCAACTTTTGTTCTCGTCATAGCTCTTCCTCCGGACTGTTTAATAGTTCTTAGTCAGTTTGTCCGTCGGAAGAGAGATTATTCGAAGTGGAAACTATCCAATTTCAGCCATCAAGCGATAGGCTCGTTCAGTACTTCTTTTAAGTCCAAAATTATTTTTTTCTCCAACCTGGAGATATAGGATTGGGATATTCCGAGATGATCCGCAACCTCTTTTTGCGTCATTTCTTCTCGCCCATTCAAGCCAAATCGACATTGCATAATATACTTTTCCCTGTTCCCAAGAAGATTAATTGCCTCAAAAACATGCTGTCTTTCTAGCTTTTTCTCTACATCTTCAATAATCAAATCCTCACTGGTTCCTAATATATCGGATAGTAATAGCTCATTCCCATCAGAGTCTGAGTTCAATGGCTCGTCAAAGGAAACCTCTGATTTCATCCGATTCGTTTTTCGAAGATGCATCAAAATCTCATTTTCTATACACCTAGAAGCATAGGTCGCAAGCTTAATTCCTTTATCTAAATTAAATGTTTCCACCGCTTTTATTAACCCAATAGAGCCAATGCTAATTAAATCCTCAATATTCGTATTCGTTTGATCATACCTTCTTGCAATATATACAACTAAACGGAGGTTTCTTTCAATTAATACATCTCTCGCATGCTCATCGCCATTCATGAATGAAATTAACATATCGCGCTCTTCTTCTCTCGTAAGTGGTTTTGGTAGTGATTCGCTTCCTCCAATATAATGAACCGGTTTTCTTCGTAGCGATAATATCCAGTAATATATGCGACGAATAAAGGGCATAATCATTATTTAACACTCCTCTTTTTTAGATGATAATAGCTGGAACTGTGTAAGATGCCATCTGCTTCATGAGGAAATTTTTCTTTCCCCCTAGTTAGTACGATATAGCCTTTCGGGAGCTTTTCTTCTCCAATCATCCACTGCTCAAATCTTATGCCAATTACCCACGCCTTCTCTTTTTGAATGGTAGCAATTGGAATTAATCTCACCATTGCAGCATATTCTTTTGGGAGTCCATCTAAGCCTTGGTAATCCTGGCTATCCCAGCTTTCTATAAACTGATATAGTACAGGTGGAATGATGTCCTTCACTGCATCACTAGACAAAAAGTGAACCGGTTCATTGGAAAGCGGCTCTCGACAAACATTGCCGGAGTCTATAAATAATTGAAGCTCCTTCTGTTGTCCGAACAGATGCAAGTCGGAAGCAAAAACTAAATTTCTTTCTGTTTGAGAGATATGCACCCTAAGTACATGCTTGGACAATAGATATAATCCACCTATAGCAATAAGTCCATAATTGATGAGCATAAATGTTTGTCCAGTTTTTTCGTACATCGGCGCTATCGCAGTTAACAAGCCTCCCGCAAAGAGCGTGGCTAATAATGTGAGAGACATCGCTTTCAGCATCTGCGTCCGCTTTTTCCAAAATGCAATTCCCAGCATCAGAAAGAACGTGAGCAACAATGTCATCACATGGTGTGCGAACAGAACTGTAAGTACCCCAGCAACAAAGGCAGACAGAAGCAAATATCTCTTTTGATTTTCAATCCAACCGATTCTGTTCGCAAACGCTAAAACCGTATAATTGAAAAACGTATTCGTTGCTATCATTACTTCTGCGTACATAGCTCTCCCCCCTTTTGATAAAATCTTATCACCTACCAATTAAGAACTTTGTCAAAATAAAAGGTCGAATCCACATTTTCGAGCGACAAATTTTTAACAGGCGGAGGCATGCTAACAGAGCTCTCGGAGGAACATTAGGGACTCTATCAATTAATAGAACCCTCGAAATGGGTCAAATTATGGGAACCGAGCTCTTAAAATTTCATTAGGGATATCAGTAAATAAATTCCCTTTAACCCTGGCAATTCATGAGAACCGAGCAATACCTCCGGAGTTCTGTGCAGTAGACAGCGGTGTTCGAGCAGTAATTTGGGCACCGAGCAATAGAACCCCAGGAACGAACAATACCTCCCCATTTTCGAGCGATAGACCTGGATTTCCGCGCAGTAGACTGTTGCTTTCGAGCAGTAATACCTCTTTCAGAGTAAAACCATCCAGTTTCAGAGCAATTTTCTCTCGCTTGGTAAGATCTGCTTACTGAGTATCCGATTGTTTAGGTGAAATCCTATTTTTTCGTTTACACTAATTCTCGCTCGAATAGCAAGGTCAGTCTTACTTATCGGTCATTACTGGATTTTGAGGAAATACTCCTTACTCTCGTTCGCAAGGGATTTATTCTCGTTCAAGGAGTAGTTACTCTCGGATAGGTGAACTTTACTCTCGGATAGAAGCTATTTATTCTCATTCAACAGGAATACTCTCGTTCGGCGACCCGTTATTCTCGTTCACAAGCAATTTACTCTCGCTCGGCAAGCCCCCGCTTCCCAGCGATCCGATGAATCAGTAAGGAGAACCTCCTCTATCTCATTTACACTAATATTCGCTCGGATAGCATGGTCAGTCCACTTATTAATCGTCACTGAATCAGGTGGAGATCCTCCTTACTCTCGTTCGTGAGGGATTTATTCTCGTTAGCCAGAACTTTACTCTCGGATAGGTGAACTTTATTCTCGGATAGAAGCTATTTATTCTCATTCAACAGGAATACTCTCGTTCGGCGGGACATTACTCTCGTTTAGGAGCAATTTTCTCTCACTCGGCAAGCCCCTGCTTATCAGGGAAACGATGGATTAGGAGGAAATCCTATTTTTATCGTTTCCACTTAGTATTCGCTCGGATAGCAAGGTCAATCTTACTTATGGGTCATTACTGGATTATGAGGAAATTCTGCTTACTCTCGTTCGCGAGGAATTTATTCTCGTTCAAGTAGTAGTTACTCTCGGATAGGTGAACTTTATTCTCGGATAGAAACTATTTATTCTCATTCAAAGGGAATACTCTCATTCAGCGACCCGTTATTCTCGTTCACAAGCAATTTACTCTCACTCGGCAAGCCCCACTTCCCGGCCATCCGATGAATAAGCAAGAGGAACCTCCTCGAAATGACACGTTACCTCACTAAGTTCCAGCCAACAAAAAAGACTGTAGAAGTCGAATCTTCTACAGTCTCAAATCTAGTAAGCTATTAGTTTCTACGTTGACGGTTGCGTAGGAAGGTTGGGATATCCAGTGCATCGTCTTGTGATGAATGATTGTTTATAGGACGTTCCTGTTGGAAAGTTGGCTGGGAGTGCTGTGGCTCCTCTTTTCTAGCTTCTCGCTGAGTAGTTGCAGCTTGCTGTGCACGTGCTGCTCCTAAACCACCAGTTCTTGGTTGCTTTTGTGCGATGATTTCTTCGTTGAAGCCAGTTGCAATTACGGTTACCACGATTTCGTCTTTTAAGTTGTCATTGATGACAGAACCGAAGATCATGTTTACTTCTTCGTCAGATGCGGATGCTACGATGTCTGCCGCCTCTTGAACTTCAAATAGACTTAGATTGGAGCCGCCTGTGATATTCATTAGGACACCAGTTGCTCCATCGATGGATGTCTCTAGTAAAGGACTGGAAATAGCTTTCTTTGCAGCCTCCGCAGCGCGGTTTTCTCCTGCAGAAATACCGATTCCCATTAGAGCCGCACCTTTATTAGACATAATTGTTTTTACATCAGCGAAGTCAAGGTTAATTAAACCAGGTACTGCGATCAAGTCAGAAATACCTTGTACCCCTTGGCGTAATACGTTGTCTGCCTCTCTAAATGCTTCTAGCATTGGCGTGTTTTTATCCACGATTTCTAGAAGACGGTCATTTGGAATGACAATTAATGTATCTACTGCTTCCTTCATCATACCGATTCCGCCAACTGCTTGTGTCGAGCGCTTACGACCTTCGAAAGTAAATGGACGTGTTACGACACCAACTGTTAGAGCACCTAAATCACGTGCGATTTGTGCGATAACAGGTGCAGCTCCAGTACCGGTACCGCCTCCCATACCTGCAGTAACGAAGACCATGTCTGCTCCTCGTAGAGCTTCCTCAATAATTTCTTTACTTTCTTCTGCTGCTTTCTTTCCTACCTCAGGATTTGCACCTGCTCCTAATCCACGAGTCAGCTTGCCGCCAATTTGCAGTTTCACTTCTGCTTTGGACATATTTAGTGCTTGAGCATCTGTATTAACAGCAATAAAGTCTACACCCTGCACACCATGCTCGATCATTCGGTTAACGGCGTTGTTTCCTCCGCCACCTACTCCGATTACTTTAATAATAGCCAATTGATCTTCATTCGTTTCAAATTCTAACATCCTATTGCCTCCTATACCCTTCACTATGATAAAAGTTACGTCATTCGAAGAACTTGTCAAATAGTTTTTTTGCTTTTGTCATTGCACTTTCTTTATTTCCATTTGTCGGTTTCTTTTGTGGTGTTTGTTTTTGATTTTTAGGACTTGCTGTTACTTCACTTGACTCCATTTCAGACAATGCTTGGCTATTGCCAATTTTACCATAGAAAAGGTCTTCTTTATAGGCATATCTTATAAGGCCAACAGCAGTTGTGTATTGCGGCTCTCTTACCCCGATATAATCTGGGGTATAAAGTCTTACTCTCGTCTGGAGAATATGTCTAGCGAGATGCCCTATTCCTTCTAGCTTGGAAACACCACCCGTAATCACTACGCCACCAGGAAGGTCCTGAACTCCCATTCGATAAAAATCCTCTAGGATCAGTTCAAATAACTCCTCTAATCGGACACCAATGATTTCTGCGATGTAACGCTGTGAATACTGCTCCTTCATGTCAGCTCCGATTACAGGAACCTCGAAAAGCTCGTCCTCTGAAGCATCATCATAGAAGGCATGTCCATAGCGTAATTTAATCATCTCTGCTTGCTCCGTCGGCGTCTTCAATACAATGGATAAATCCTTTGTAATATGGTCTCCACCTACCGGAATGACAGAGGTATTTACTAAATGTCCCTCGTTGAAAATGGCAATAGTTGTGGAGCCACCACCGATATCTATATAAGCGGTTCCGTGGTTTTTCTCATCTTCTGTTAAAGCAAAATGTCCCCCGGCTAAAGGCTGTAAATAGATCTCTCTAATTTTTAGTCCAGCTCTTTCCACACAACGCAACACATTATGTAAGATTGTTTTGGAGGTGGTCATCATCATACCATCAAGCTCTAAACGAGTGCCAATCATGCCACGCGGATCTTTTATTTCCTCCAGATGATCAACGATAAATTGCTTAGGTACAATGCTGATAAGCTCTCTTTCTGGAGGGATAGACATTACCTGTGCGGATTCTAATACTCTGTCTAAATCTAAATCGGTAATCTCCCTATCTTCTCTGTTAACTGCTACAACACCTTTAACATTTTGTATATTCGCCATATTAGCAGGAATACCAAGGACTATTTCATGAATAGACATCCCAATCATTCTTTCCGCTTCATTTACAGCTTTTTTAATCGATTGTACAGTGGCATCTATATCAACAATGGTTCCTTTTCGTATCCCATTTGATTTTACATTTCCTACACCAATTACGTGTAGTGAATTATCATTCATTTCTCCTATCAATACCTTGATGGAGGATGAACCGATATCAAGTGATACATACATTTCTGACTGATTCAACCCGTGGCACCTCCTGAAAACTCTTTATTTATTATTCTATTGTAAAAACGATATAAAGTCTAAAAGTTTCTAAGCAAATAAGGAACATTCCTACATTTGGTTATTTATTTTCCTCTATCTGCCCATTTATTTAGTAATAAGCGACGAATTACCGCTATGTTTTGGAACAAGCGAACGCCAAATGCAAATATTGCAGCAAGATATAAATCTACCCCGAGGTGAACACCTAAAAAAGCGAGTGCTGCTGCTAGTGCGATATTAAAGAAAAATCCCGTCACAAATACCTTATCGTCATATACATGCTGTAGTTGAGCCCTAATCCCACCAAACAACGTATCTAGGGCAGCCAATACTGCAATGGAAAGATAATTTTCATAAACCTCTGGAATTTGAATATCTGTTAAAAGTCCTAAGGAAATTCCCAGAATCAAACCTAGTAATGGCAACCACATAAATTACTCTCCTCCTGGAATTTCTTGTAGGAATTCTGCGCTTACTTGCTGATCATAAGCTGTAATGACAACCTCTTCCATTGGTTGTCCAACATTCAATCGTAAATTATCTATATAAAGGTCATCAGCTAGCGAGGAAGCCTCTAATTGATTGTACATTTTCCTTGCATCCTCATAGGTTGACGTCCCGATTTTTATGATGAAGGGCGCTCGCTTGACTGCTAAATTATTAATCGTCGTTCGACCGTTTACATCTCGGATAGCAGAAGCATAAGTAACTCGTTTTCCATCTACCTCTATCGCCTTTGCTTTAAATCGATTTACTTCGTTTAATAATCTTATTAATAAATCTGGAGAAATCTCTTCTACTTTCTCTCCCACTGCCATACTCTCTAATGAGGGCTCGATTGTTAGCTCCAACCCTGGTCCACTGAATTCCTCTAGTCCAATATCCTTCTTTAATTCGTCTACTGTTTCCATCAAAGCGATTTCTGGACTTTGATTCACCATATTTTCATATTTACCGATGATTTCTTCTAAGGAGGTTACTTCTGACAGAAGCTCTGAATGAATTTCCATTTCTTTAGCTAGCTCCTGTCTAATGGTCCAAATATCACGAGTGTCTCGAACCTCTGGATCTTTTACCGTGTTATATTGAACTGCCAACATAAAACCTAAGATTAACAGTATCACAGTAAACCGAATATAGACGGTTTTTTTCATTATTCGGCCTCCTTACTCCTTGCTCTTTTATTCATTACGTAGTGCTGGCATTGTTACGTCACTCTTTTCTTCCACTGTTACTACAATATTATCATTCACTAGCTGGCTCACCACTCCCCCACCTAGGTTAAGAGCAGCAATTAACACAGAAGGATCTCCTACCGCCTCTATTTTAAAAGGTGCAGGAAATTTCTTTCCGTCTACCGTAATGACAGGACCGGTACAGACGATATGGGAGTTTGCATGAAGTCGTTGGCCGTTTATAGCGATTGCTTCCGCCCCCGATATTTTTAATTCATTAATAACCGTAAACACATGACTTTCATGGACGATGTAATCATTCGGATCCTCTTGGGAAGGATCATATGCTCCATCTTCTAGAGAAACCTCTACCCCTTTTCCTTTCGCAGGAATATCTCCTATCAGAAGTCTTAGCATTTCAGCCTCTTGGACAAGCTCTTCCACGCTTTCTTCGCTAGAAGCAAAAGACTGCTCATAGTCCCTGATTGTCTGATGTTTCTGATTGATTTCTTCCATCAGCTCCTTATTTTGCTCCTTTTGCTCTATCAGCTGTGCTCGATATTTTTCCATTTCCTTTGAATACATACCAGTTTCCTGTTCCTCTTCTCCTGCTGCAAGACTATAGGAATACGCCAGTATAAAACCAAGCACGAGACTGACCAATGAAATAAGAATACGTCCTCGGAAAGGATTCTTATGGAGTTTGTCCTTCTTCATCCCCCGTCGCCTCCTCTGTTAAGTCAATATCGATGGTTGTTTGTGAGTATGGCTGGAAGAACGAGCCTACTTCCATGTCGATGACACCCTTTAATCCTGGCTCTAGCTGACTGATAATAGACGGATAGTATTGCATCTTCTCCGCAAATGATGGAAGAATTGCTTGTACCTCATTTCCGTCATTCATAAATACCCGAATAGAAAATTTATCGTTTTCTTTCGGTGTATAGTGAATTTGTGAGATAGAATTAAGTATTTCACTCTGTAGCTTTTTGAGCTCTTTCATTAAACGAAATCGAGTATTTTCTTCCTCAAAGCCTTTCAGCAAAGGCCCGTCTATTGGTAGCACTTCTTCATAGGGTTTGATTTGCTTACCGTTCTCCAGTACCAGCTCAAAGCCATCCCCGTATTCAATATATCCCACTTTTTGGTATTCCTCTACTTTAATTGCAACTGTTGTAAACCAGTCTCTTGTCACCTTGGCTTTTTTGACCCAACCGTTACGTTCCAAAAGCTCCTCCAGTTGCTTTTCTTTAAAACTCCACATTGAGTCGCCTACTTGAATGGTTAGTTGCTCTAGATATTCTTCCATAGGGACCAAGGCAGCCCCCTCTATCTCAATCTTTTGCACTTGACTATAAGAGGATTGAAAATAGAGGACAACTGCCAATGTGAGTGTAAAGAGAAGAAGTAGAATGGAAAACTTCTTATTTGTTCTACGTCTTCTTTTTTCTTTTAAAGTAGGAATTCGATCCTCGATATCTATTACCTTTTCCATTCTACCGCCTCCCTTCTTTAATACTTGTATTTGCTAAACATAAAATAATCCCGATAATGCCCCATGTCATAACCAATGAGGAGCCACCATAGCTGATGAATGGCAATGTTACTCCTGTTACCGGGAGTAAGCCCGTTACGACACCCATATTCAAAAAGGTCTGCACCATTAGAAGCGATGTTAAGGCAATAATCATCATTTGAGCTTCCTTGGTTTTTGCACGAGCTGCTAGCATAAAGCCAGTGGTGAAAAAAATAACAAACGCTGTGATAACAATCAGACCGCCTATGAATCCTGTTTCTTCTAGTAGGATAGAAAAAATAAAATCATTCTGAGGCTCCGGTAAGTATAAAAACTTTTGTCTGCTATTTCCGTACCCAAAGCCAAACAATCCAGCAGGGCCAATCGCAAGCAACGATTGGATTGCTTGGAAACCTGAACCTAGCGGGTCTTGCCACGGATCTAAAAAGGCTTTTATTCGTTCTAGTCGATAAGGAGCGGAAATAATCAGAGCTGCCAATGCCAACACCCCAGATGCCCCTATCGCGAAAAAGAACTTAAGCGGTAATCCTGCAGCAAATAAGAGAAAAAATACGCCAACCACAAGAACAAATGCTGAACCGAAATCAGGTTGCACCATGATTAAGGCAATAGGGATCAATAAAATAGCCCCACAACGCATATAGAGTCTTTTCTTCGACTTATCTCCCTTCGCTAAGAGAGTCGCCAAGACGCCTAAAACAGCAATCTTTGCTAGCTCGGCAGGCTGGAAATTCGTAAATCCTAACGAAATCCAGCTTTGCGAGCCATTTCGCACGACTCCTATTCCTGGGATTAAAACAGCAATAAGAAGAACGACGGCTAGTATATATAGCATGTTCCAAAACTTTTCAGACCGAATGAATACCCTACTTTGAATCACATAAGCACCTGCGATCCCAAGTCCTAAGAAAATAGCTTGTTTAACCGCGAAGGGCATTTGCCCCTGATAGTGCACTTGGCTCCAATAAGAGCCAGCCGAGTGCACGAAAAAAATGCCAACCAACGATAAAAAAAGGACTGATGCTATAAAAAATAGCGTTACTTTATCTTTCGACTATGCCATCCTTTCACTACTTTAACTGCTGCACTTGTTCAATAAATTCATTCCCTCTCAACTCGAAGCTAGCATACTGGTCCCAGCTTGCACATGCTGGTGAGAGAAGAACGATATCTCCTTCTGAGGAGCACTCTACTGCATGCTTCACAGCTTCTTGGAGATTTTGTACTCTTTGAACTACAGGTATTCCTTGACTTTCACCAAAAGCTTGGAGTCTCTCTGCGGTCTCTCCAAAATGAATAAGGGCCTTTACATTACCAAGATAAGGACTCAGCTCATCAAATGAATGTCCGCGATCTACTCCACCAGCAATCCAAACTACCGGCTCATTAAACCCTTCTAACGCACTCTTAGCAGCTAACGTGTTGGTAGCCTTTGAATCGTTATAAAACTTTCTACCATTCCATTCACGTACAAACTGTGTTCTATGCTTCACACCTTGGAAGGATGCTAGCGTTTGCTGAATACTCTCTAGTGGGCAATCTACCAGTAAAGCAGCAGCAGTGGCAGCAAGCACATTCTCTAGATTGTGCTTCCCTCTAAGAGCAATGCTTGCGCGTTCCAGAATTTTATCTCCATTCCAGTAGATAAAATGCGTATCCGCACTAATTCCAATTTCCGATTTTCCACTTACAAAAAACGGCACCTTTTGTGCATTGCTCTTTTCTGCACATTCCACCACTAACGGTTGCTCAGCATTGTATATAAACCAATCCGTAGCATCCTGTCTCTTTGTAATATGGAACTTTGCCTCTACATATTCCTCGAAGCTGCCATGATAATCCAAATGCGCTTCATATAAATTTGTGAGAATAGCAATCTTCGGCTTTAATTCCTCTGTCCCCATTAACTGAAAGGAGGATAGCTCCATTACAATATGATCCTCTTTTGACGCATCTCTTGCTACTCCAGATGCCACCGTACCAATATTTCCTGCTATCAGTGGTCTTTTATTACCCTTTTCTAGCATATCCGCTATAAGTGTAGTGGTCGTAGTTTTTCCATTGGAGCCGGTAATTCCAATAATCGGTGCCTCACTAATGCGATAGGCAAGCTCTACCTCTGTCCATACAGGAATCCCACGTTTTACAGCTTCTGCAATGACTGGGTTCGTATATGGTATCCCTGGGTTTTTTACAATTAAACTAAATCCTTCATCTAGCAGATCCTCTGGGTGACTTCCACAAATGACTGTTAGGCCCTTGGATAATAAGTATTTTGCATTCTCATTCTGGTCAAAGGGCTTGGAATCATTTACCGTGACAAATGCTCCTAAATCATGAAGGATTTCTGCAGCAGCAGTTCCACTCTTCGCCAATCCTAAAACTAAAACCTTTTGATGATAGACTCTTGGTAGTTCATTCACCTACAAAACCTCCATGATCACAACAAACATCGCTGCAACAAAATTGATAGCCCAAAAAACAAGAACAATTTTACGTTCCTTCCATCCTGAAAGCTCAAAGTGATGATGAATTGGACTCATGCGGAAGATTCTCTTTCCAGTCGTTTTAAAGCTGATGACCTGCAAAATAACAGATAAGGTTTCGATTACAAAGATAATACCTACTAGCAACAAAAGGATTTCTTGCTTGATTAGGATGGAAACCATCGCTAAAGCTGCACCTAACGCAAGAGAACCAGTATCCCCCATAAATACTTTCGCAGGATTTTTATTGAACAATAAAAACCCTAGTAATGCACCTGCTACGCTAAATGTAAAAATCGCAATATCTGTTTGCTCATAAGCTAGTGCCAGCACACCAAATGTTGCGAAGGAAACAGATGCAGTTCCTGATACTAAGCCATCCAAGCCGTCTGAAAGATTAACAGCATTTGAAAACCCAACTAGCCAAAAGATAAAGAAAGCTACATAAAACTGACCCAGTTGAATTTTCATATCTGTGAATGGCACGAGCAGAGAAGTATCAAATGGACCAAACTTCAACAAGAAAAAGGCGAAAACTGCTACGACAATCTGACCAATTAGTTTTTGAAGCGATGTAAGGCCAAGATTTCTTTTTAGCACTACCTTGATAAAATCATCTAAAAACCCAATTAGCCCAAATCCAACTAGAATGATTAATAGCACAATGGTTTGAGTAGTCATTTTGTCAAAAAAGTAGGAGATAGCTAAGGTAGAGATGATGATAGAAACTAGAAATATTAAGCCTCCCATTGTTGGTGTGCCGGCTTTTTTTTGATGAGATTCCGGCCCCTCTTCTCGAATGCTCTGTCCGAATTTCATCCTTTTTAAATACGGAATGATAATAGGGGCAAGTATTACTGATATAAGAAAGCTTGTTAATAGCGTGATTATCGTTGTAGACAATGTCATAAAAAAATCTCCTTAAATACGATCAACTATCTATATTTGTTCTATAGTTATTCTTATTTTGTGTAAACATGTATAGTCCCATCCAAAGGAATCAGACTATTTTCTTTCGGAAGCTGCGATAAAATTTCATCTCCGTCTCCATGCCAGACAATTTGAAAAGGATACATATAAGCGGTGATTTCTTTTCGTTTTGTTCCTACTAAGTTTGGAACACGAGTTGTTTGTACATCGCCCCATCTATATTCCTTCTCTAGCTGTTTGCCACCACCTGTGGTCTCAAGAGAGTCCTCGATAATCTGTCCCACAATAGGAGCTGCAATTACTCCCCCAAACTGGGTACTATGCTTCGGATTGTCTATCGCCACGTAGACTAGCAACTCAGGTTTGTCTGCTGGCGCAAAACCAATGAAGGAAACGATGTATTCGCCATCCATATACCTTCCGTTTTGTACCTTTTGAGCAGTACCGGTTTTTCCACCGATTCTTAGCTGGTCTCTATAAGCATTTCGGCCGGACCCATGAGCAACTACATGCTCCAACGCTTCCCTTACTTGAGCGGAAGTTTCTTCAGAGATTATTTGCTCTTTCATTTCCGGTTTCGCAGAAGAAAGCACTTCCTTTGTTTCTCCGTCCAATACATTTTTTACAATGTATGGCTTGTAGAGATACCCACCATTGATAGCAGCTGCTACTGCTTGAACTTGTTGTATCGGTGTAACAGATATTCCTTGACCAAAGGAGGTCGTTGCGTGCTCGACAGGACCGTATCGATCTTTACTAAATAATATACCCGAGGATTCTCCAGCCATGCCTGAGCCTGTTGTTTGACCAAAGCCAAATTTCCGAATATATTCTTGAAGCTTATCTGGACCTACTCTTCTACCAAGCTCAATAAAACCAGGGTTGCAGGAATTCTCTACAACCTCTAAAAAGGTTTGGCTTCCATGACCAGATCGCTTCCAGCATCGTAATCTCGAGCCTTCTACAATGGTATACCCAGCATCATGAAAATGTTGATTCTCTAAATCTACTACCTTCTCCTCCAAAGCGGCACTTAAGGTAATAATTTTAAAGGTAGACCCGGGCTCAAACGTCATCCAAACTGGTAAATTACGATTATAAATAGTAGAATCAACTTCCTGATAGGAAGAAGGATCAAAATTAGGAGCAGAGGCCAAAGCAAGAATCTCTCCGTTATTCGGATTCATCACAATTGCAATTCCTTGTGTTGCCTCATACTTATCCATTGCCTGAGATAGTTCTCTTTCTACCACTGTTTGTATTTTCATATCAACAGTAAGCTGAACATGGTTTCCATTAACACCATTTTTCCATCCATCATCTACGTGGGGCAGAGGAATACCTTTTGCATCCGTAAACATACGAATTGCAGACTCTTTTCCTTTTAGGACAGAATCATACTGATATTCGATACCCGCTAATCCTTGTGCATCATATCCGGTAAATCCTAATAACCTAGAAAGCATTTGCCCATGTGGGTAATCTCTTATGTAGTCAATACCTGAATATAAGCCCTTAATATTCCTATCCTGTATATCCATCGCCAATTCTGAGGAAATATTCTTTCCCTCTGGAGCAATTTTCACGAGATAGGCTCTCTTATTTATTTGCTCATACAGTTTGCTTTCTTGGACTCCTAACAAAGGAGACAAGACATTTGCAACTTTTTCTGGCTCCTTGTTTTGAGAAGGCATATAGAAAAGGGTGGGAGAAAGCTTGTTGCCCACAATAATTTCACCATTTCTATCTAGTATATTCCCTCTCATCGATGCATAAGGCAGCTCCCTGTCCCAGCTTTCCTTTGCCTTCGTGGTAAGCTCATCAAATTGAAAAAATTGAAGCTGCATCAGCTTACCACCAACGGCAAGGAATAATAGGACAGTGATTAACCAAATCATACGTAATCGAACAACTTGCTTCCTTTTAGATATTATATTTTCCCCTTTATCCGTTTTAGATAACTTATGAAAAAATAGCCATGACTATGCTTTAATCTTGTGGAAGAGCTTCTTCTGTCTCTTCCTCCGAAGCTTCCACCGTTGTCGAATCCTTTGGAATTTCTAATTGAACAACAATCGGTGTATCTGCTGTCACGATAGAGCCAGCAGTTAAACTTTGAGTTGTTACGTAACCGTCTCCAACAACTTCTATTGGCAAATCGGAAAGCGCACGATAGATTAGTAGATTTCTTTTTGACCAGCCCGTAAAGTTAGGCAATTGGATATCCCCTTCTCCCTTTAGGAATACGATTCCACTAGGAATTAAAGATGTACCTTTGTCCGGGTATTGCTCTTTCACATTTTCTGACTGTCCAATTATAACAGTTTTCAACCCTAATGACTCTAAAGTTAATTGACTGCTCTCCATATTTTTACCAATTACATTTGGCATTTTTATAGGCTCCGCTATTTCCGTATTTTCAGGCTCTATATTTAAATACTTTAAGCTACTTTCTATGACAGAGTTAAATATTTCGGAAGTCGGCTGAGCCCCTGATCCAGTTGCCCCTATATTTGGTTTTTGTACTGCAACATACATGATGAGCTGTGGATCCTCTACCGGTGCCATTCCTAAGAAGGAATATAAAAACAAGCCATTGCCCCAGTAGTATTTGCCATTCCCCATTGGAATTTGTGCTGTACCTGTTTTCCCAGCAGTGGTGTATTCATTAAGCTGGAACCTTTTAGCTGTACCGTGCTCCGCTGTAACGGTGCTTGCCAAGATTTCCTTCACTTGATTTGCAGTAGCTGCAGAGATCGGTGATTTCTTTTCTTGCGGCTCGCTATCCTTCACGATTTCTCCGGTATTCGGATTTACAATCTTATCAATAACATATGGCTGCAACATTTTCCCTTCATTTGCAATGGCAGTCATCCCTTGAACAAGCTGCATTGGAGTAACAGTACTACCTTGTCCGTAAGTAGTTGTTAATCTTTCACTAGGATATTTACTTAATAGAGTCCCAGTAGCTTCATTTGGTAAATCAATTCCTGTTTTGGTTCCGAAACCGAAGCGCTTCACATAGTCCATAAAGGTTACATCACCTAATTTTTGAAGTAAATAGGCCATAGAGACATTCGATGAACGTTGAAAACCCTCTAAATAGCTGATGGTTCCCCAACCAGGTCGGTGATGGTCATATATAGTTCTATCAAAAACTTTGTAGCTACCCGACTTATACGTATCGTTCGGATTCCATACACCTTCTTCAATAGCAGCTGCAAGCGTAAAGATTTTCATGGTAGACCCTGGCTCAATGGTTTGCTCAATGGACTCGTTTAACCAGTTAGTAGATAGTCCTTCTCTCGAATTCGGCTCAAAGGTCGGTCTTTGTGCCATTGCTAATATTTCACCTGTTTTTGCGTTGGCAACGATTGCAATCATTTTTTCAGGTGTATATTTCTCTTCTGCCTTATTTAGCGCATCCTCTAAGAAATTTTGAATCGTCTTATCTAAAGTAAGATGAATATCATAGCCATCCTGTGCTTCGGTAACCATCTTCTCCGCGTTTGGCAATAAAAAGCCCTTTGTATCGCTTTGAAATTCTACCTTTCCAGGTTTACCAGTCAGTTCTTCATCATAGATATATTCTAGACCCATTTTCCCCACAGTAGTGGCTTCTCCATTCTTCCCTTCTTCCTTAAGCGCAAAACCTATAAGATGTGAGGCAAAAATACCATTTGGATAAAGTCTTTTTTTATCTTGAATAAATTCAATGCCTGGAAGCTGCAAAGATTTAATTTCAATCATTTTTTGGTGACTCAAATCTCTGCCTGCCTTACCAAATTCTACTTGGTATTTCCCCTCTTCCATTTTACTGTCTAGAAGGGTTCGAATTTCCTCCTCCGTCATATCGATATGAGCGGAAAGTGCTTTCGCTGTAGCAGCAGTATCCATGACGTGGCGTGGTACTCTACTATCCTTTGATGCTGTCTCACTAATGACAGCAATCATTTTATAGCTCAAGGTATCCTCAGCGATAATTTCACCATTACGATCCACTATTTTCCCTCTACTAGCAGGGATTATTTGCTCTCTATTATATTTAGACTCCGCCTTTGAAGCTAAAGCCTGTCCTTCTACCGTGCCAGTCACTTGAATGAATAAAAAGCGACCTAGTAATAGAAAAAAGAGCCCTCCATAAAGTAAAAACATTAGAAAGGCTCCCCATTGAAAACGAAATTTCTTATTCATTGTCCTGGCACTACCTTTACGTTTTGCTCATTTAGTTTTAAACCGAGCTCCTCCGCTTTTTTCCAAATTGATTCATAGGTAGATAATTCTCTTACTTGTATGGACAAGTCTGTATTTTCTTTTGAAGTTGTATCGATTTGCTGTTCAAGCTGCGCGATCTCAGTTGTAGTAGCACGTACCGCAGTTTGTGCCTGAACAATTGAGATTGCCAGTGTTATTACAGTAGCTAAAAGCCCAAGTAATAAGAGCTTTTCTCCTTTTGTAATAATACCCTTCTTTTGTTTTGCCTGCTTTTCAATCTGTGGTTGCTCCGGAAAAGAAGGCCTAGCTATGTATGTTTGCTGATGCTTTGGTAAAGCCATTTAAACACGTCCCTTTTCTTTTAGTTTTTCCACAATTCTTAGCTTGGCAGATCTTGAGCGATTGTTAACTTCTAATTCTTCATCTGACGGCAGTATTGGCTTTCTATTCACAAGCTTCAAGACCGGCTCCATTCCGGCTGGTATAACCGGAAGATTTGGAGGCAATTTAGGCAAGCTGGCTGCTTCCTTAAAAATCGTTTTTGCAAGCCTGTCCTCTAAGGAATGGAAAGTAATGACACTTATCCTTCCCCCAACCTTCAACAGATCGATTGCATCTTCCAAGGACTCCTCTGCTGCTCCTAATTCGTCATTAACAGCTATTCGTATAGCCTGAAAGATTCTCTTTGCAGGATGTCCACCTGTTCTTCTGGCAGCTGCAGGAATCCCAGCCTTTATTAGCTCCACCAGCTGGAAGGTTGTTTCTATCGGAGCAATCTCCCTTGCCTGCTCAATTTTACGAGCAACCTGCTTAGAGAACTTTTCTTCTCCATAACGGAAGAAAATTTTTACAAGCTTCTCATATGGCCATTCATTTACCACATGGTAGGCTGTTAGCTCACTTGTCTGGTCCATTCTCATATCAAGAGGGGCATCGTAATTATAGCTAAATCCTCTTTCAGGGGTATCTAACTGCGGAGATGAAACGCCTAAATCGTATAAAATACCATCTACTTTTTCAATCCCTAAGTCATATAGCGACTGTTTTAGGTACCTAAAATTGGCATGCACAAACGTCACACGGTCTAAATAAGGCGCTAGCTTAACCTTCGCATTTTCAATGGCTGTCATGTCCTGATCAAAACAAATCAGCCTTCCATTTTCGTTTAGCTGTTTTACTAAATATTCGCTGTGGCCTGCTCCACCAAGCGTGCAGTCCACGTATATGCCGTCTGGGCGAACAGCCAGCCCATCAACGGTTTCCTTTAGCAATACAGTAGTATGATGAAACAAGCTATTCCCTCCATTTCTTTACTATATATCGAAACCAATCATATTCTCGGCAATATCATTGAAAGAGTCCTCCGAGTCCTCGAAGTAAGTCTCCCAAGCTTCCTTCGCCCATATTTCTAAGCGATTTGATACACCTAGTATGATACATTCCTTATCCATTTTTGCATAAGCACGTAAATTATTTGGAATATTGATTCGCCCTTGCTTATCAATTTCCACCTCCGTAGCACCGGAGAAGAAGAAACGTGTAAATGCACGTGCATCCTTTTTCGTCACAGGAAGCTCTTTTAATTTTTCTTCAAGCTTTCGCCATTCATTCATGGGATAACCAAATAAGCAGTTATCGAGTCCACGAGTCAAAACAAAGCAGTCCTCTAAATGATCTCTAAATTTAGAAGGAATGATTATTCGGCCCTTAGCATCGACGTTATGCTGATATTCACCCATGAACATGCTACTCACCCCACTTTATGACATTAACATACCACATCCCTCCACTTTCCTCCACTCCTTTTTTACAAAAAAAGTTTATAAATGATTAAAATGTGAAATAAGTACTTGTTGAGACAGAATAAACGGTGAACTGACAGGCTTCTTTAAGCGATTTCTCCTACAACAAGGGGATAATTTAGAAAACCATAAAGTGATTGGTAAAGCTTTTCCCTCTATATGACTTTTTATTTCATAAAGTTGGTTCTATTTAAAGAGTTTAGTATTGTCCTATTGATTCTTTATTAGCATATCTCTCCAACTTCCTGTAAACATGCCGAGTTTCGATTTAAGGGGTTTTATCACAATGACCTCTTGTCAGAGATGAAATTTGTTTTCCTAGTGGGAGTATTTCACCCTTTTACCGATATTTCTCACCAAAGAGTGTATCATCATTAAACGGTGGGGCGATGTCCCATTTTTTATTCACAGAAACAGAAAAGAGCGCTTCAAAAGTTAAACACTTTCGAAACGCTCCATATATTTTATAAGTAGACAACTTGATGCTTTCCACTAAATTCAAACGGGACATTTAGCAGATCCTTCACGATCGAAGTTCCCTGTTCGTTTAATAGCTGAATTGGACAATACGTTCTTTCTTGAACCCCTCCATTTGGTGCTAATTCCATCACCAAGCGGTCATAACGATGAATCGCCGCATCTAATTTGCCGAGCAATGTACCTTCAATCGCTTTTGTTAAATAATCAAATTGAAATTGATGATATTGCAAGTTTTTCTCCACTAATGGTGTTAGATGCAAATCATTTTTCTGTAATAAATTCTCTAACTGCTTGTACTTGGCCTCTAGCTCTGCTCTCATACCATCCACATGATCTTGTATAGCATCGTCACGATGTTCGGCAATAAGTTGTTGCTTCGCTTCCTCTACTACTCCACTCCACACATCTTCAATAGTGAAGGAAAGCCTCTCTAGCAAGCTTTGAACCTTCGTCGACATTACTGTAATGCTTAGCCTTGGTGTGATGACTGGCATTGTCATATCTAGCAGCTCAAAAGCAGGCTTTAAGGTAGCCCAGTAGGCAATCTCGCCCGGGCCAGCTATAAAGCTAAGCACCGGAAAGACCATTTCTTGCATAATCGGTCTTGTGACCACATTGTTGCTGAGCGCTTCTGGATTCTCTTGAGTGGTTTGAAGCAGCTCATCTGTAGTTAGAGAAATTCCTTTTTGTTCATTTACAAATAATTGGCCTTTTCTTTCTAATAAGAAGCGTTCTCCTTCTAGCACGTAGAAAAGATTTGCTGCATTCTCCTTCGCTTCAATCGGCGCACCATAGCCAGCAGCCACCATCATTTGTTCTTGTTCACATACAGCCTCGGCTATTTCTGGGGAGCGTTTTACCAATGTGTGAAAATATTCTCCCTCTAGCTTTCTAAGCGGCTTAAAAGAAGCATCTATAAGGAGAAGTCCTTCTTCTCCAAAGAATTCATTCATTAAAGCAGCAAAGAATTCTGTATATGTGCGATGCCTTTCAATACCCTTCAGCATACCTTTGTATAATTCTTTTGTATAAGAGGTTTCTGGTAGACTACGAAAAATGTCCTCTAAGTAAAGCTCCATCACTTCCTGATCAATCGTTGTTTCAGAGGCAATTTTCTTTACTCTCGACTTTTCAGGATACACTGCCTTGTGTAGCCTTCTACTTCTCTCTATGTAAACATGGTTTATTTCATCAATATCATGGTCTTCTCCCGCAATCCAAAAAACAGGGATTACTGGAACACCAAGCTTTTCTCTTTGTTGCTTTGCTAACGTAATAACGGAGATAGCTTTATGGATGGAATACATCGGCCCTGTTAGCAAACCTGCTTGCTGCCCACCAATTACAACCACGCCATTTTCCTTTAATTCTTCAAGATGTACTTTACTCTTTTCAGATAATCCAAATGGCTCCATATACTCTTTGATAACAGCAGCCAGCTCTGTTCTTTTATAGCCGTTAAAATTTGTATCACTTAATCTCTTATTCAAAGCATCCTGATTCCATTCATAATGAAAGAAAGAAGAAAGTTTTTCTGCTTCCTCTAGATAGGCTTGATAGAATGGGGATACGAATGGTTGTGTAAGCTGCTCTAAGCGCACGATTCTCCACCTCTTTATTATAGTACTTAACGAGTATATCACTTCCATCTTGGCAGAGAAAAATGATTAGCTTATATAATGTAAAACATATCGGATTACTCCGATTAACCAAATTAGTGCATAAACAACACATAATAGAATAAATAATAACCGCCACACTTTTCGAAATAGCGGGAGAATCTCGATTTCCTTTTTTGTTTTCCAATCAACTATAGTAAAAATGGTCGCTAGGAGAATAGAAAACACAATTAGTAGGTAACCAATATTCCCTTCAAATACCACCTCAAATACATGAGCTACCGAGAAAAACAATAGAATAGTTGTGACATCAGCGGCTAGTCCAATAGATTTCTTCCCCTTTTTCAAAACTACCTGGAAAAATAATATGGATAATACGAATAATAATGCCGGGATGAGGAGAAACAAGGATACGATGCTAGTTATGAGAATCACCTACATTCTTTTCAGTTAGCAATAAATAAAAGGTATGCAATATCGGGAGTTCTTTTTTTCGAGCCGACGCCCGCTGAAGTACTGCTCCGACAATCGTTTCCACTTCCATGAAACGACCGTTTTCTAAATCCTTTAGCATGGATGAACGATTTTGTGCTGTATTTTTACATAATTCCTCCACTTCAAGCCATGTTAGTTGATCCTCCCATTCGGGAAAGGCTTGAAGTAATTCTCGATAGATGTTTTTCATGATAGTGTTGTAGGAGGCTATTCGCACCAGATCTCCGTTTGGCACGCCCGCAATAGCGGTTAGTGGGTTAATTAAACAGTTTAATAATGCCTTTTTAAAGAGAATTTGTTCCATATCATTTGCTCTTTGAAAAGGAAAGTTCTCAGATTCACTTTGCAGAAAGTCATTCATGAAGCCCCACGTCCCTCGATACGGGCCTATTATCGTGCTTCCCACACCGGTATGGTGAACCGTTGCCACATCTTCTTTTGCAGCTCCATGCAACACAGAGCCAAATAATATTGTCTTTTGCTTTAGGGATTCTATGTACGAGATATGCAAAAGACCATTTTGAATAAATAGTAAAGGAACCTCATCTGGTAACTGATCTAGTCCCTTCTTAATAGCAGACAAGTGATGGTACTTCACAGCAATAATCACTAAATCCATCTGCTGAAGGCTGTCTAGATCGTAGACGATACGGCATGTTATTTGTCGCTTACTCGCATCTGGCTTATGTATGTATAACTCGTTGACCTCTTTGTTTCTCACGTAAAAGGTAATATTATGTCCTGCTTCAGCTAAATAAGAGCCAAATAGCATGCCTATAGCCCCCGCACCAACTATGCCTATATTCATAAAGCTCACCTCATTAAAAGGGCCCACCACTTATGGTAGACCCTTACTGTTATCCTTTATTATACAGGAAGCACTGGATGTTTTCGAGGAGCTACAGCAATTTCTTTTCCTTCATAATAATGTAAACGATTTGCCAATTCCTTACGTAGATCACTAGGAGCAACGATTTCATCAATAATCATTTCAGAAGCAAGCTTATAAATATCAATCTCTTCTTTATACTCCGCATGCTTCTGCTGTACAAATTGAATTCTCTCCTTTGGATCCTCAATCGCTTCTATCTTATTGGAATATACTGCATTTACCGCTGCCTCAGGACCCATTACTGCAATTTGTGCAGTTGGAAGTGCAATACATACGTCCGGCTCAAAAGCTGGTCCAGCCATTGCATATAACCCAGCGCCGTATGCCTTGCGTACAATTACAGAGATTTTAGGAACCGTTGCAGAGCTCATCGCTGCAATTAACTTGGCACCATGTCGAATAATTCCTGCTCTTTCCACCTTTGTCCCGATCATAAACCCTGGAACATCTGCTAGGAAAATCAACGGAATGGAAAAGGCATCACATAAAGAGATGAATTTAGCTGCTTTATCAGCTGAATCTACGAATAAGACGCCACCCTTTACTTTTGGCTGGTTGGCGATAATTCCAACTGCCTGCCCTTCAATTCTTGCAAAGCCTGTAATAAGCTCTGATGCGAATAGTTTTTTTACATCAAAGAAGCTTCCTTCATCAATCAACGCATCAATTGCCTCATACATATCAAATGGTGCATTTTGATTTTCCGGTATAATCGCTTCTAATGTTCTTCCTTCTTTTCTATCCTTCGGGTCCACTTTCTTTGGCTTTTCCGTATAGTTAGATGGGAAGTAGCTTAAATATTTTTTGGCTTGTTCAATTGCTTCTTCTTCCGAGGAAACAAGCACATCTCCCACACCGCTTACGGTACAGTGCATTCTAGCCCCGCCCATTTCCTCTAAGGTAACCTTCTCGCCGATAACCTTTTCCGCCATACGCGGAGATCCTAGATACATAGAGGCATTGCCCTCTACCATAAAGACTATGTCACAAAATGCCGGGATATAGGCACCTCCTGCAGCAGATGGTCCGAACAGTAAGCAGATTTGTGGAATGAAGCCTGAGAGTCTTACTTGGTTATGAAAGATCCGGCCAGCCCCTCTGCGGTTTGGGAACATATCTAGCTGATCAGTGATTCTTGCTCCTGCTGAGTCAACTAGATAGAGCATTGGGACTCTATTTTTTTCTGCTTGCTCTTGGATTCGAATTATTTTTTCTACTGTGCGAGATCCCCAAGAGCCTGCTTTGACAGTAGAGTCATTGGCCATGACACAGACAGTTTGGCCGTTTATTTTACCGGTTGCTGTAACTACGCCGTCTGCCGGCAGGTCTCCTGCTTCTACATTGGCGAAGCGTCCGTCTTCAATGTATTCGCCGTTGTCAAAAAGTAGAGCGAGACGGTCTCGGACGAATAGTTTGTTTTGTTCTTTCATTTTTTCGTGATATTTTGGGTGTCCCCCTGCAAATATCGTTTGGAGCTTTTCTTGTAAACGTTCGTTGTACCCCGTTGTTTCTCCCATGAATGTGCACCCCTTTGCAATTCGCCAAGCAATATGCTGGCCTTGGATAAAATGAAATGATACTGAAATCTGATTGGATTAATCCTTCTTACGGAGATTCCAATTTGATTTAGTATAATCGCTTCCTGGCGGACGCTTTCCGCGGGGGGAGCGGTGAGCCACAGCCGAACGCTAACGCGTGCCGCTGCTATGTCTCACCTGTCTCCCTCCTCCCGCCGGAGTCGCCGCCGGTCGCTTCTTCTTCACAAATATAATTGATTAACAGTGGAACCAATTAATCGTGATGTTGGTGACTCTCTTCTAGATTGCCAGTCAAAATTTAAGGAAGCCACTCTTGGTGGACAATTTCCGTTATGAATAATACTAAAATTTGACTAATGAAACTTTCTTGTGAGTTCCCACTTCAATATGGCCGCTTCCTGGCGGACGCTTTCCGTGAGGCCAACAGGATGTTGGTCAAGAAAACGTTGTCACACGATGTGACGTTCTTAGTTTTCCCTCCACTAGGCAAGCCAGTACCCAACGCTTTCGCGTGTGGTTGTGCTGTCTCGCCTGTCACCCCGCTCCCACTGGAGTCGCCGCCGGTTGCTCCCTTGTCAGAATTATATAGATTAATTTTCGAAAAATAATTAAATTTAATTAATTATGATTCTATCTTTTGAAGAGTTACTGGTCAGTATTTATATAATTGCTCATAGCAAATTTCTGTGAAGACGTGACTATGCCAGCAAAGAGCTTTTAAGCTAGCTGATATTCTCGATTGCCTATCACCCTGCTTCTTATGTAGGAAAGTGAGGGAGTCCCGCACTTTCCGAGGACTGTCCTTTAGACTAGTAAGCTAGTGTTTTATTCAAAGGTTAGTAGAACGTCGCCTTCGTTAACGAAGTCGCCAACTTGTGCGTTGATTTCTGCAACTTTGCCTGCAGCTTCTGCTTCTACTGGAATTTCCATTTTCATAGATTCCAGCACCATTACTACTTGCCCTGCAGAAACCTCTTCTCCTACTTCCACGTTTACTGTGAATACAGTGCCTGCCATTGTAGATGCTAATTTTGTCATTTTGAATTTTCCTCCCTTTGTTTTTCCATCCATTCCCCTAAAACAGATGTTGAATATACTCCACTTTTAAAATCTTCTGCGTGTAAAAACTGTTTGAATAGTGGAATATTTGTTTTTACACCTTCTATTTTAGCAGATGCGAATACTTTTTGCGCCTTCTCAATTGCTAAACTTCTGTCTTCCTCATAGACAATGACTTTGGCAATCATGGGATCATAGAATGGAGTCACTTTATTTCCAGCCTCGTACCCTGCGTCCATTCGAATATCCATTTCCTCTCCCAAAGTCATAGCCGTGATTTGCCCTGGAGATGGGAAAAAGGTTTTTGGATCCTCGGCATAGATTCGGAACTCCAATGCATGCCCCTTTGTTTGAATAAGTGTTTGGTCTTTTACTGGTAGTTCTTCGCCTGATGCCACCTTCAGCTGCCACTCCACTAAATCAAAGCCGGTAATTGCCTCCGTTACTGGATGCTCTACCTGAAGCCTTGTGTTCATTTCTAAGAAATAGAATTGATGGTTTTCGTCGACGATAAATTCTACTGTTCCTGCATTCACATAGTCGACTGCTTTGGCAGCTTGAATGGCAGCCTCGTATAGTCGTTCTCTTGCTTCTTCTGGGAAGTTTGGAGAAGGAGATTCCTCTAATACCTTTTGGTTTCTACGTTGCACCGAGCAGTTACGCTCGAATAAATGCACGACATTCCCTTGACTATCTCCAAAGATTTGTACTTCAATATGTCGAGATGACGTGATGAATTTCTCTAAGAATATTTTATCGCTTCCAAAGTAAGATTTTGCTCGTGTTTTGATAGCATCAAAATGCTTCACAAGCGTGTCCTCATCATCACAGCGAATCATGCCAATTCCGCCACCACCAGCACTCGCCTTTAGCATAATTGGATAACCAATGTCTGCTGCTGCTTTCTTCGCATCTTCCAGAGAGGACAGACCCTCCTCCGTGCCTGGCACAACCGGAACTCCTGCAGCAATCATTGTTCGTCTTGATTCGATCTTATCACCCATGCGTTCAATCGTTTCGGCCTTGGGACCGATAAATGTAATGCCTGCCTCCTCTGCTTTTCTAGCAAACTCAGCATTTTCTGAAAGGAAGCCGTATCCCGGATGAATTCCGTCTACCCCTTCTCGTTTGGCAAGCTCGATAATATCATCACTTTTTAAATATGACTGATTCACTTGACTCGGGCCAATTAAAAAAGCATAATCAGCTTCCTTTACAAAGGGAAGATCTGCGTCTGCTTCTGAATAGATAGCAACCGATTCAATATGTAGCTTCTTGCAAGTTTGAATAATACGACGTGCGATTTCTCCCCTATTAGCAATTAATATTTTTTTCATACGAAAATACCCCCTTGCGAATTTTTCCCCTCTTTCAGTCTAAACGAATTATGAAAGCGAATTCAACTTTCAATCCAATATTTTCTTTTATTACCTAAAATAAAGAGAATAAGGCCTAGAAAATTTGACTTGTTCTCGAGTCTTCAATCGTCTAGCGCACGGAAATTCATGTCTATCGCAAGTAACCTTCTACCAATCGCAAGCATTTCTTACTAGACTGCAAGTATCGGACGACTGACCGCACCTAAATCAAACAGCACCGCATGTATTTCCTTTTCTCTACCTGCTCAGCTATCCATACATCCCACCAAAAATAAAAAAGAATCTCTTTGAATAGGAGATTCTTTCACTTATGGTATCTATGTTTTTTCGATATGCTTAATGCCTTGCTTTGCCCAGCCCAGCAATACTTCATAATCTTTCTTTAAAAGATTGTAAGCCTGAGAGATTTGATCATAGGATTGCTTCATCTCATCGTAGCTCTCCATTGCTAGCTGGAGGTGATTTTGTAGAGAGGAGGAATCAGCAACCTCTTTCACTTTCTCTTTAGGAGCCTTTTCTTTTGGAAATAGCAGAGGTCGAAGGTTCTTGTTCCATCTAAATGCACACGCCTGCTTAGAGCGACCCAACAAAACGCTCGCTTCCTGGAAACCTGAGATTTGTGTATGACCTTCCTCTATTTTTTTTAAGACTAGTTCTTTTAGTAGATTGTCTTCTTCTTCTGTCCAGCTATCTTTTCTTAATTTCACAGTCATCTCAATCACCCTTTGCTTTTTTATTAATATATGCAAGGGGGGAGTAAATAGACTCTCGTTTTATTTTCTTTTTGATAAAAATAACTCTACTGCTTGATGGTGTTCTTCGTGTTCCCAAAGGATCGAGCAAGCCTTGACCTCTTCCTGTATTCGTTCCCATAAGCCGGTATTCTCCCACTTACGAATGGCCTGTTTTTTATAAGCTCTCAAAACGCTTGCGTGTGGAAGCTGCATTTTTTCTATGAAACTTTCCAGCGCTTGCAGTTTATCGCCTGCATAGGTCTGTGTTGCCCATCCAAATGAAAGAAGCTCATCTGACTGGTAAGGAACTGCCTCTGTTAGCATGCGCATCGCATGGTCATGCTGCAATCCCTTTTCTAAGAGGTAGCTGCCTCCGCCCCAACCAGTTGTGATTGCAAGCTTCCCTTGAATAAAACCACATTTTGCACCTTCCTTTACCAAACGGTAGTCACAGAGAGTAGCAATCTCACAGCCACCTCCCACTGCAGTTCCATTGATGAGAGCGATGGTTGGAACCTCTAACGTCGCAATCTTATACAGCGTTTTGGCAGCTTCAATAAGCATATTATAGGATTCTTCTTCTGTTTTCAGCTTATGGAAAATCGATAAGTCTCCACCAGAGCAAAAGGATTTTTCACCTTTTCCTGTTATGACAGCAAGCTTAATCGTATCATTTTGTCGAACGATATCGGCCATCTTCTCTAAACCCTCAAGCACTTCGAAATTTATTGCATTATGTATAGACGGTCTCGCAATTTCAAAAATTAGTACGCCGTTCTTTTCGGTTAATGTATATGCCATCAAACCAAACCCCTTATTTCTAGATATAGAGAAAAAGGCTACCGAAGAGCCATGGTCTCTTTGGTAGCCTTTTGGAAAGCAAATACTGTATTATTTGCTCACTACTTCTTTCCCTTTGTATTGACCGCAAGATTTACAAACTCGGTGAGCCAATTTCATTTCACCACAATTTGAACAAGCAACCATACCAGGTACGGATAATTTAAAGTGTGTACGACGCTTTCTTTTTACAGTTTTAGAAGTTCTTCTAGCTGGTACTGCCATTGGTGGCACCTCCTTACAGATCTATTATTCGTCTGTTTGATCAAAATACTTAGCTAAATCAGCAAGTCTCGGATCCAATTTTGGTTCGTCATTATCTTTCTTGTCTTCAAGCTCTTCATCAGTTGTATAACTCCAGCCTGCTCCACCCTCATGTTTAAATTGGTCTGCGCCTTCTTTATACACTTGAAGTGGGATTTCTAGAAGAATAAGCTCCTCTAGGACTGGATCCACATTAATCACGTCGCCTTCCACCACATGAAAATTATCATAGGCTTGTGCATTCGCAATTGCTGCTTCAGACCAGTTAAATACTTCCTCTGATTCAATCTCGAATGGAAACTCTACATCCTCCCAAGTGCGTGCACATGGTAGAATAAGTGTCCCGGAAAGATGAAAATGACAATTCATTTGCGCTGCACCAAATGTGCAATGCCCTTTTACATGAACGGGTGAAATCTCTCGAACGTCCTGGTTTCTTTCCTTCACATTATCCAGATTAACGTATTCATCTAAAGTTAACCCTTTTTCACGATATTTTGAAAGCTGATGAATTACCCATTTCATACGATTATCACCTCAAGACAACAAAGTTGATTATATAATGACTAAATTTAGATGTCAAGATAATTTCTTGTCACTACTTTATTTTAACATTATAATTTCTGTAAGGAAAGGAATTGATTCGAATGAGAGCCACCGGAATAGTAGTAGAATATAATCCATTTCATAACGGCCATTTGCACCATTTACAAGCCTCTAGGAATAAAACCGAAGCTGATGTAATGATTGCTGTTATGTCAGGTAATTTTCTTCAACGAGGCGAGCCAGCTCTTGTCGACAAGTGGACAAGAGCTAAAATGGCGCTCCATGCTGGAGTCGATTTAATAATCGAGCTTCCGTATGCCTTTGCCACCGCCCAGGCGAGTGATTTTGCCAAGGGGGCTATTTATAGCTTAGACGCGCTTAATTGCCAATCCTTTTGCTTTGGAAGCGAGGAAGGTTCCCTAACGGCCTTTAACAATACCTATCAGCTGTTGCATTCTCGTAAGGAAGAATACAATCATGCTATTGCAGAAGCTGTGCAACGAGGAATCAGCTATCCAAAGGCATTGAACGAAGCATATAAACAGCTCGCTGGAGATTCTACTAACTCCTTGGTGGACCTATCTAAGCCGAACAATATATTGGGCTATCACTACATGGAGGCAGCCTATTACCTTGGTTCTACGATGAAGCCAACGACGATTCAGCGAATTGTAGCTAATTATCATGATGATGCAAAACAGACGGAACAGATTGCAAGTGCCACCGGTATTCGTAAATTACTGTTTGAGGAGCAGGACCTATCGGCCATTCAACAGTATATGCCTACTACTAGCGCTGTAGCGTTAGTGGAGTGGCATAGAACGGCAGATGCTTTTGGTAGCTGGCAGCACTTCTACCCTCTTCTACGTTATGCAATTCTGAAGCAAGATCAAAAAGAATTGGCGGCATACGCAGAGGTCACAGAGGGAATGGAGAATGCTATTAGGGAGGCGGCGCTTACTCATACCTCTTTTCTTCCTTTTATGGAACAAATAAAATCGAAGCGATATACTTGGACTAGGATTCAACGGATGCTTACCCATATATATACGGGGTTTACATGGGATCAGCTGCATAGCATTGATTATCCTACATATATCCGCCCACTTGCTATGAACGAAAAGGGCAAGGCCTATCTGAAGTCCATAAAAAAAGACTTGCAGCTCCCCCTAGTGAGTAGGGTGGCTGCAAGCAAGGAAAATATACTGCTACAGCTGGATGTAAAAGCTGCAAATCTCTATTATTTAGGGTTGCAAAATACATTTGGTCATCATATGATCGGCAGCGACTTTAAACAAATTCCGATCATCGAATAATTATTTCTTAGGCGGAAGACTTTCTAAATAATCCAAAGCATCATCAATTGTTTTGACAGGTACGATCTTCATGGTTGTACCTATTTTTTCGGCTGTTTTCATAGCTTCCTCATAATTTGATAAGACATCTGGATTCTTACTTAAGACTTCCGGATCTATATCATCGTCTGGAGCGAACATGATGTCGTTGCCCTCTTTATCCGCAGCGATCACCTTTAAGTCGATTCCACCAATTCTACCAACCGTACCATCCTCCAGCATTTCCCCTGTACCAGCTATTTTATAGCCCTTTGTAATATCCTCTGGCAACAGCTGATTTAAGATTTCTAACGTAAACATCAAGCCGGCTGATGGTCCTCCAATCTCCTCTGAATTGATTTTTACAGGCGGAGTCGTCTCTACGATTTTGTTTTCTGCGTATTCGATGCCGATCCCAACGGTGCCTCTTTCAGGGATCATCTGAATGGTAACCTCTTTGGTTAACACCTTATCGTCACGTTCAATTTTTAACGTGATGACATCTCCCTCTTGCTTATCAGCCAAATGCTCTCCAATAGCTTCTCCACTAAGCTCCGGAAGATTATCCATCTCTAATATTTTGTCTCCAGCCTGTAAGATACCATCCGCACCACTTCCATCCACTACGTTAAATACGAATATTCCATGGTTCGTAACGGTGAAGGGTTTATTGGCCCTATCAAATGCAACTGTGATGGCATTAAACTGAGAATCAGACATAAGCTTTAATTGGCGAACATTATATTCTTCTTCATCTTCGTCTTCTCTTCTAACCTGGCTTTCCTTATAGATTTTATGGTTGTCTGCTACCTTTGCATAAGCATAGGTAAGTGGTGTAGCCTTTGCTAAAGCGATTGTGAGTAGACTAAATGTCCCCTCATCATTCTCGTCTCCACCTGCTACCTCTACAAAGGGTGATAACTCATAGGCTCCTCCTGGTCTGGAGATATACGAATCCAATGGATAAAATCCCAAAACAGCCAAAGCTGCTATGACAAAAAGAAGGATGAGTGACTTTCTCTTCTTCATAAGTTATCCCTCTCTTTCATAAATACATTACATAAGTTAGTTTATCACTTCCATATTTTTCTGACAAAAGATTTTCCGGTCTAACATCATATTCATATTAATTGAGGAGTACTCCTCAAAGATAAAGGATGAGACAAATATGCATCTAATTATTACCATTGGCAGCTGGGCACTTATTGTACTCTTATTTTTACAGCCAGGTGTTTCTCACAAAGGCGCTTTGGAGGGCATGAAGATATTCACTTCCTCACTGATGCCTTATCTTTTACCTTACTTAGTTATTACCCAAATGTTTATTAGAACACAGCAAAGCTTCTTACATACGACGAATAAATTTAAGCTTTACATAAATATTTACTTACTTACAGCAGTTGGTGGTTTTCCAAGCGGAGCCTCTATTATCTCCTCCTTAAAGGAAATAGGTGTGTTAAATGCCCGGAATGCCAGCTGGCTGCTAGCAATCTGTCACGCTCCCAGTCCGATGTTTGTTGTCGGCTTTGTGGGAATTGAAATTTTTCATGCAGAAATTGCTGGGCTCAAATTATTGTTGGTCATCCATCTAGTCAACCTACTGTTTCTTTTCATTTTCATTATTTTTTCTAAGCCTATACAGCTCCAACAGGTAGAAAAGAAGCAATCCGCTTCGCCTTTTCAGGAAAGCATTAAGGAAACCTCTCAAATACTCTTATTGATTGGGACAACGGTTGTATTCTTTACGACAATCAGCTTCATTGTCTTCGAAACTATTAAGGGGATACTGCCTACCATCTCTCCTTATCTATTAGTATTTGTTGCTTCGTTTTTTGAAATGACTGGCGGCATCAGCCTAGCAGGACAGTATTTATCCTCTAGCAGCGTCTTGCCAGCTATCGTGGCAATCATTATAGCCTTCAGTGGTATTAGTATTCATATGCAAATAATTGTGCTTGCACAGAAAGCAAAAATCTCGATTAAAAAATATCTCTTATTCCGTTGTCTACATGTACTGATGATTCCTATTATTTTTTATTTTATAGGGTAGTGGCTTTCCGCTAGAAAAAGAAAAACCCTTCCTGGGCGTATCGCTGTTTAGCAACGCCATTGGAGGGTTTAGCTTTTACATAAAGCGGGTTCATTATCCTAGGTTGATTTTTCCGGTTGGTTTCTTCGGGATCGGTAAAGGCACCGTTCTATTCAACCACAGCCGAGAAGAACCATTCAGTTAATGTTACTTCTCAAATTTCATTTTAAGTGCATCTTCTACTTCCTCTGGAACCAACTCAGAGATATTACCACCGTATTTCGCAACTTCCTTTACGATACTTGAGCTGAGAAAGGAATATTGGTTCTTTGTCATAATAAAGAATGTTTCTATCTCATCATTCAGTACGCGGTTCATCGAAGTGATCTGCATTTCATATTCAAAGTCCGAAACAGCACGAAGCCCACGAATGATTGCACTCGCTCCAATATTTTGTGCATATTCCATTAATAATCCAGAGAAAGTATCCACTCGCACATTTGGAATATGAGAGGTTACACGTTTGATCAGCTCTACTCGTTCCTCGACTGAAAACAAAGGGTTTTTGGATGAATTATTCAATACTACCACATATACTTCTCCAAAAACTGCTGCGCCTCTCGTAATAATATCGATATGCCCATTCGTAATAGGGTCAAAACTTCCTGGTACTACTGCTATTTTATTCAATCGAATTCTCCTCTTCAGAGGGGCTGCGGTATATGGAGATAATCGTCCCTCCATAAGCTTCACGTCTTACCAGCTTAAACTGTCCGTAAGCATCTGGAAGCTCTACCCCTTTCTCATGTTCGCACATAATGATTCCACTCTGGCTCATACATCCCTTTTCCACAATGACAGAAACTAAGTCATAATAAGAAACTCGTTGGTAAGGCGGGTCTACAAATAGTAAATCAATTTTTAAGCCTCTTTTCTCAAAGGCTTTTACCGCTCTTGATGCATCTATTCTGTAAATTTCACTTTGTTCCTCTAGCCGGCATTTCTTTAGATTTTCATTAATCGTTGCAATTGCCTTTGCATCCTTTTCAATAAAAATACAAGTATCTATGCCTCTGCTCAAAGACTCTATGCCAAGCCCACCACTTCCAGCAAACAAGTCCACTGACAATCCTCCATCAAAATAAGGACCGATCATATTAAAAATGGATTCCTTAACCTTGTCCGTTGTAGGACGTGTATTGGAGCCAGGGACAGCCTTTAAGGGCAGTCCCTTCTTGGTTCCCGAAATTACTCTCATTTTATTACTCCTAGCTTATGAAGATATTCTTTCCGTTAAATAAATATCTTTCTCATTTTTTTGAATGTCTAATAAAAATAATCGAATCATCCAAGCTTCCTCTATATATATTTCAGCGCCTATCTTCTCAAATGGAGCTGAAAATGCATCATATCTTTTCTCGTTATATACGTAAAATGGTTCTTCTACAGGAAAGCGGAATGCACGGGATTCATTTTCCACATATAACCCCTTATCAGGTGTATCTCGGTAGCTATATCCTAATGCCTCTAATAACGGGTATGCCTTATAGAGAATTTTTCCATCCTTTAAAAGGACGTGTAGATCGTCGCTCTGCTCTTCATTCACAAGTACCTTTCTAGCATCTTCAAACAACAATGGGAATTTGTCCTTTGTTTGAAGATTAGCTGTAAAAAAGGAGCTCTTCAGGTCAAGCACTTTAGATAAATGACGATCTAGCTTCTCCCCATCTACATCCTTTAATTTCGTCAGTCCTGTGCTCCAAGCATTTAGCTGCTCCTTCGTAAAATAGCTGCTTAACTCGTTATACATCCAAACCGATTTAGCTGACCCCAGCGGCTGGCCTACTAAAAAGCTGCTAACTACCTCTGCCAGAAGAAGATTATCCGGAGAAATATTATATTGCAGGGCAATATTTTTCACAATCAGCTCTCTTTGCATGGTTGCAACGTCTTGATTCTTCAAGAAAAGAATCGAGGAAGCATCAATCTTCCCTTGCTCACCCATGAGGACAGAGATATGTGCTTGATTGGTAAACACTAAATCGTCTAGCAGTTTCGTAAAGCCCTCTGCCAGCTTCTCTTTAGAGTAAATTGTAAAGGCATCATTTTGATAGACAACAGGGAGCTGCTCCTTTTGCCAATAAATCTCTGAAACGTCCCCTTCACCAAATGCTAATGTATAATCAATTAGCTCTAAAGAGGTATTTCCTAACGTCGGAAGTCCGGTTACCCACATACCTCCTCTTTTTCCCTCATCCGTAATATGAAGCGTGGTATATGTCACTTCCCCATTTTTTAATTTGGCAGTGAAATCTTGTACAAGATTTTGCGACTTCCACGTTTCATCTAAAGAAATTTCATAGGAGATACTTTGCTGGGTACTTTCTCCTTCCTGAAAGGAAGAAAGGTCCTCGCCAAGTCTTTCACAGCTCTCTGTTGCTTCTAGGTGGCAGCTTCTGCTCGTACTAAGTGCAGGCCAGTGGATGACCATCTCTTCTTGTGGAAGATTATAAAAATGCTGCTCCACTATAAGCTTTTCCTTTTGAAAGGTTAGTTCTATTTCCTGCTCATATTTATATGATTGCTCATCTACGCTAGAGGAGTATACATCATATTGAAATAACAAAAGGACACAATTGGTTACAATAAGTATGACAGATAAACAGCTTACAATTATTTTCATGGTCTTGTCCTCCAGCTAAGTGGTAAGATAATTTGGAAAGGAGTGTTTATATGATACAACGATTTATAGAGCTTGGTGAGGGATTCGGAGATGTATTTGAGCTTTGTGAGCTTGCTAGAGTGAATAAGGATCGTATTCACCGAGCATTTATCTTCACCTCTACGAACGCTGGAAAAGAGCATATATCTCTTGCAGTCGCTTTAAATCCCATCAATAGTGCAAACTTTTTTCCAATTTATATTTGTCGAGAAGGAATCACAAACAATCAGCTGGAACCGAAAAGACTAACTGTCTTCAAGGAGGCGCTTGGAGCTTTACAAATAGAGCCAGTGCAATTAAGTGTAAAGCATTCCTCGACGTTTGCTGAATCCCGATTATTCTATCAGTATGTCATCGGGATTCTTCGATTAAACAATTTAATCCCGCCGTTTCAGTAAAAGCTATAAGCCTATTTTGTAGTCATATTCCTTGGCTTTGTCAGGCTTACTATTCTCATACTCTGTTTTAATAAACGGACGATACGATTCCAATACTTGTCGCACAAAAGGTAGCTTGTTCATCTTTTGTTTAGCTGCTTCAATATCATCCTGATTACAGTATAAAACTACATATTTTTGTTTTTTCGAAATATAATGAACGTGACCATATTTCCGTAAAGACTTAGCCTGCTTCAAGTGATTTATATAAACAATTAATCCTTGTCTTTCTATCATAAATTTCCCCTCGCTTCTTCCTTAAAGAATACCATAGGGAAGAAAATGATAGCAATACTGCTGACAGGTAATTCTACATTAGCTATAATAAAATTTGACAAGAATAACAATTTGTAAAAAAATTAGCTATTTTGACTGTATTTCATAAAGGGGGATTCCCATGGGGAAAAAGAAGAATGTCGCAATCGCAATTGCTGCAGCTGCCGGTGCTGCTTGGGCAGGTACAAAAGCCCTATCAAAGCCTAACAGTCGACCTCCTAAGGATGCTTTAGAGTATGATCAGCCAATCATCCTTGCCCATAGAGGTGGAGCGGCATTAGCACCAGAATGTTCACCAGCAGCTTTTGAACAAGCCGCAAGTCTTGGTGTCCATGGATTTGAAATTGATATCCGTCTTACAAAAGATGAAGAAATTATTGTTTTTCACGATGAAACATTAGAAAGAGTTACTGACATGACAGGCAAGGTTTCCGACTATACGTTGGACGAGCTGAAAGTTGCTGATTTAGGCTATCATTTTATTGACCTGGATGGAGTGAATTCCTTCCGCGATAAAGGACAAACAATCATAACATTAGGTGAATTGCTAGATGCTTATCCACAAATGCTAGTCAACATTGACATGAAGGACGCGCCAGACACTTACGAAGGTAGCCTTATGCCATCCAAGCTTTGGAGGCTAATCGAGGAAAAGCAAGCATATGACAGAGTAGTGGTGACGAGCTTTTACGATGAACAAATTGACCGCTTTAATCTGTATGCTCAGAATACTGTAGTACTAGGGGCAGGAGAGAAAGAAGTAAAGAAGGCTTATACTGCCTATTCAAGCCAATTTAGACATCTATATCATCCAAGAGCGGATGTTTTCCAGATTCCCATTCGTTGGAAAATGATTCCATTGGACATGCCTAGCTTCATAAAATTTCTTGGTTCTTTGAATGTCCCAGTACACTACTGGACAATTAATGACCCAGTCATGATGAAAAAGCTCATTCAAAATGGAGCAAAGGGTATTATTACAGACAGACCAGATTTAGCGATGAATGCGCTAAAGCTTGATTAAAATATAGAGGTTGCATAAAGGTTGCTAACGGATTGCAGGATATATAGACTCCTGTCCGGACAACAAATGTACTGAGCCGGGATCGATTGAATCATCACTATCAGCCTCATTTAATCTAGAAGCTAATTCACTCAAGCTTGATCATATGCAACTTCGCATATAAAAAAGGGGCTATCCCGGAAAGGTCCTTCTTTCGAACCTTTTGGGACAGCCCTTCTATTATTGAACAGATACTTATGACGCTTACGCCGAGCAAGAGCAAGCTCCACCCGAGCCGCAGCCAGTTCCACAGCTTGAGCCTGTGGAGAAAAATGGATTGCTAACTGGCACTTTAATACCCTCTGAAACAGATTTCCCAATGATCAAGCTAATTTGATCCATCAAGTCTTGAAGGTCATTCTCTGCTATCTTGTAAGCAGCAATCTCCTCCGTCATGTCGATCTCTCGTTTCATTACACGAATGTCCTTCATGACCTTTGAATAATCTGGATGGTATTTACCGAAGCGTTGAACATCCTCATACTGCTCCTTCAGCTTGTTAAATTGATAGATTTTCTCTACAAGCTGCTTATTTGTATATACAGCACGATGTGCATTTAGGTATTGGTCATATTGCTCAGAGGATAAGATCATCGTACATAAGACATCTGACTGGTCCATAATATCGGCCCATTCACTCGTCATTATCATTTAGTAAACCTCCAATCCTGTTAATCATAACAGAAAAAGAGGAAAATGTGCTAAACTTATTACCTTAAAAGTTGGGAGTTTAAAGAAATGACTGAATTACAAGGCTTATTCGAACAGACACTAAAGGATGCAAATGAAGTAGAAAAGCAGCTAATCAAAGACTTTCTACTAGGCATTCAAAACAAACAAACAGGAGTGGCACCAACCTATATTAACGCAGCACTTCAAATGGACACTACCTTTGAAGGCGAAACATGTAAAATTACGATGCCAGTAACTCCTTTAATTTACAATAGCTTTGACATGCCACATGGTGGCATCATCGCCACGCTACTGGATAACGCAATGGGATTTTTAGTGAATAAGGATCTACGCCCACTTGGAAAAGGAGCCGTAACCACGAACATGACCATCCACTACGTGAAGGCAACCCAAGAAAAGACGCTTATCGCTACTTCCTCCTACTTACATAAAGGAAAGCAAACAATCGTTTTAGAATCAAAGGTTACACAGCCTGATGGCAAAACAATCGCTTACGCAACAGGGTCCTTCTTTGTTATTACGCCATCAAGCTCTAAAAAGTAAGCAGCGACCTCTTCATAGTCTGAGAAGGGTAGAATTTCATCCTTGATAATCTGCTCCTTCTCATGACCCTTACCCGCAATTACCACCACATCACCCTTTTCTGCAATTTCAAGCGCAAGGCGTATAGCAGCTCTACGATTTGGCTCTAATAAAACCTTATCTGGATTGGCCCCTTTTAGAATATCCACAATGATCAAATTCGGGTCTTCATTTCTTGGATTATCGGACGTAATAATAGCCTTTGTCGCAAATTTGGTTGCTACTTCCCCCATAGATGCTCTCTTTTGCTTATCTCTATTCCCCCCACACCCAAACACCACATAAATATTCTTCCGTGCGTAAGAGGCAATAGCAGACAGACAAGCCTCTAAAGCGTCCGGTGTATGTGCATAATCGACCAGCACCTCTACCCCATGCGTATTTTTCACGCTATCCAATCTTCCAGCTGGCAACTGAAGCGCTTCTACACGTTCGCATGCATATCCAAGTGTCAGTAAGATAGCAATGGCTGCGGCTAAATTTAAACCATTATGATAGCCGGTGTTAGGCATATCTGCTTGCAGCTTTCTTCCCTCCACAATAAATTCGTATCGACTAGGGTCGCAGCTATAGACCTCTTTTGAAAATACAACATCATTATGAGCACTTTCTCCAAAGCTTTTTGTTGGCAAATACGCTCTATCTGCAACAGACCTACACCATTCATCGTTGTCATTCACCACTAGATGCTTTGCTAACAGTACAAGAAGCTCCTTTGCCTTCTTATAAGGCACCATCCCACCATGGAACTCCAGATGATCCTTTCCTATATTTAAAAAGGCTGCTACATCAATCGGATATCCTCCTAATCGATTATCCAACAAGCCCTGGGAGGAAGCCTCCAGCACAATATAATCCACCTGATGCTCATAACAATAACGAACTACTTGAATAAAATCATAAAAAGGAAGCGTCGTATTGCTTCTATAGTTTGCTGCTAGCCTCTCTCCGTTTACGTAAACCCCTAACGTACCAATGACACAAACAGACTTACCCTGCTGCATGAGAAGCTGACCAGTAAATGTTGTAACGGTTGTCTTCCCATTTGTTCCTGTCACGGCAATGGTTTTCATATGCTTTCCATATTGCTCAAAAGTCATATAGGCAATCCTATCTTTTACCAAGCACATATCATGCGGCACAACGATCTGGGGAACGATACAATCTGGAATAAATCTCTCCGTCAACACAGCCACTGCCCCATTTTTAATTGCTTCTTCAATAAAGGATGGATTGTTCGCCTCTGATACAAAGACATCCCCATCTTGCACTTGTTTTGAATGATCAATAAATCTATTTATGGCAAGGCTTTGAAGTTCCCCTATTATTTTGTATTCTAACCCCACTAAGAGTTCATTTAATGGATAAATAGCCACTCACTCCCTACACCAAACTTTTGTTATCGCATACAGTAAAATGAATTCCTTGTATCGTATGAACGGAGTGTTTGAAATGTCACGAATAGAGTTGTTGAATAAATGATAGTCCAAAAGTACGGCGGAATTGCTATGCAGGATGAGAAACACCGACAATTAGTCAAAGAAAGAATCACGAAAGCAATTTCTGCTCATCAACAAGTGTTAGTTGTCGTCTCGGCCATGGGTAGAAGAGGACAAAGCTATGCTACTGATACTCTTCTAGATTTGCTCCCCCCATCTGCTCCTAGTGTAGAAACGGATTTATTATCCGCTTGTGGGGAACTCATATCAGCGTCTGTATTATGTGCAGAGCTGAAAAACGATGGTATTCCAGCAACCATGTTATACGGCAAAAATGCTGGAATTATTACGAATGAGGATTACGGCAACGCCGTGATCAAAACTGTAGATACAGAAGCAATCCTTCAGTCATTTCAAGAATTTCAATGCATCGTAGTACCAGGTTTTCAAGGCGTTTCCGAAAACACCCAAAACTTCACGACACTTGGTAGAGGAGGCAGCGACTTAACAGCGGTTGTTTATGGCTATTACTTACAAGCAGATGTAGTAGAGTTCTATAAAAATGTCCCAGGTATTATGACATCAGACCCCTTTCGCAATGAAGGAGTAGAGCTAATCCCTTCTATGACTTACGAAGAGCTTCAAGAAAAAATAAATGAACCCGTCGAAGTCATACAAAAAAGAGCAGCAAATTTTGCTGCCCTTCACAACGTCCCCCTGCACATTCGCTCCTTATATGAGGAAAGTAACGGAACTTATATTTATCAATAATCATACTTTTTCTTCCACATACCCGGTCGTTCAATAAAGTTTTGAGTGTAATAATTACTGTACACCCCTACTCCAGTATGGGTGTACGTTTTTCCTAATAAAGTATCTCGATGATCCTTAGAGTTCAACCAGCCGTTAACTGCTTCTCCTGCATCAAAGTAAAAGGCTGCAGTGTTTCCACCTGCTCTATTGAAGGAAATCGAGTACTCCTTCAGCTTGTCACTAAACTTGGCAATTTCAAAGCCTTCATTTGCTACTATATTATTCTTTGCCATCTCTTCACTATTTGTTTGAGCCATCTCTTGTAAAGCTGGGTCTGATTCAAGCACCTTTACACCATGTCGAAAGCGATAGACATTCGAAATCTCTACTACTTGTCTAGCATTCTCAATATCTATTTTAGCTTGCAGCGACGAGTTTGGGATCGGTGTTTCCACTACAGAGCCGCTATACAAAATATCATAAGGTTTATGAAGCAGCAAGGTAGTTGGATCCGTAAACCGAACAGCCTCTAAGCTTTGATCTTCCTGATCAATATACAGCATGGCATACACGTCCTCAAACTGCACCAGTATTCTAGTATGAATATCTTGCTCATTCAGAGAAAACGTATACATATTCTCATCCAGGGTCATCGTTATCTCAGAAGAGACGAGCGTAAAACGATAAATATCTTCAAGAGTTTGACCGATTTGGTAGGGAGCCGTGTCTAGCATATTTCCAAACGCAAAAACCTGCGTAACCTTATCGTCCTGAACACCTACTAGCATATAACTAGAAAAAGAAGCATTATACACCCACCAATCATATCCAAACGAAGACGGCTCGACCCTGATCGGTTTCCCATACTCCTCGACCACCTGCTTCGTCGGCTGCCCAATGAAAGTGGAAAGTCCGATTTTCGGCCTTTCAAAAATATTATTTGTCTCTACTATTTCATTTTCCTCTAAAGGAATAAGCTGTCCGTAATTATTTGAGCCAGTAATGATCTCATTTTCCTGTATCGGAGTATCAAAATATATATAGAGTAATAACAAAAATACTACTATAAGCAAAATGCGAAATAGATTTTTCATTACCCCCACCCCCTACAGTTTCTTCTTCATAGTATATCAAGTCATTACATAAACAGACAATGTTATCATTGCAACATTCTTAAATTTAAATTAATATAAAATAGAACGTATTTTTAGGTAATTGAACGTGAAGGAGGTAAACAGCAATGTATTTCGAAAACACTGGAATAGAAAACAGAGTAGTAGATTTAAATCTACTTGATGATGTAATGAAAGAACATGGTTTAGTTCGTGCAGGTCAATGGGACTATGAGCGAGTGACTTACGATAAAAAGTATGTTATTAAAGAGGGAACTTTTTATCTTCGCGTGTTTGGTTACACAAAAGATGGAGATGTAGGCGCTCATGACGCAAACATTACCCTACTAAAGCCTGTTCTTGGTAAGCACTACTATCCACACGGTGTGGAATATGGAGAAGGCGAGCACTTCCCTAACCACCTTGTAAAATCATGCCAACAAACACTAGCTGCTTTAAACAAAGAACTTGCAGCATTTGAAAATCACCATGCATAACCTGTAAGAAGACAAAGCTATTATGGACTTTGTCTTCTTTTTTTCTTCTAAATCATCCTCTATTACTAGACCGGATATTGAGCATTGGATATCTATTTCTCTTCGAATAATTGTCCCCCCTGTCGTACCCAAGAGAAAGCTGCCTATTCGGGTTTCGAATGAGAATAAGCACCAGTACCAAAATTCCTTGCTTACTATTCAGGATTCCTGACCGATAACTAGATTATAAGCTAAGTGAGAGTAAATCCCTTGTATCCGAGAGTAAACCATCCCTAACCGAGAGTATTGGGTCTAAATGAGAGTAAGCCTCGTCTATCCGAGAGTAATCGACATCTATCCGAGAATAAAGTCTTGGCAAGCGAGAGTAAATCCCATTCGAACGAGAATAAGCTCTAGAATCGAATCGAAGATCCTTGCTTACTATTCAGAATTCCTGTTTATAAGCGAAGTGAGAGTAAATGACTTGTATCCGAGAGTAAACCATCCCTATCCGAGAGTATTGGTCCTAAACGAGAGTAAACCTCGTCTATCCGAGAGTAATCGACATCTATCCGAGAATAAAGTCTTGGCGAACGTGAGTAAATCCCATTCGAACGAGAATAAGCTCTAGCTTCGAAAAATCCTTGCTCACTATTCAGGATTCCTGTTTATAAGCGAAGTGAGAGTAAATAACTTGTATGCGAGAGTAAACCATCCTTATACGAGAGTATTGGGCCTAAATGAGAGTAAACCCCGTCTATCCGAGAGTAATCGACACCTATACGAGAATTAAGTCTCTACGAACGAGAGTAAGTCCCACTCGAACGAGAATAAGCTCTATAATCGAATATACTCCTTTTACCACCCATTCCCACTTAATAGAAAAAAAAAACTCAAATTCTCCATATACATATTGTCCTTATGGAAAAGGTTAGAATAAGTATCTAAAAGTTAACGTAAAGTGGAATGTTAAGGAAATTTTCCCGTTCAAAATGGAATATGTTGTCTATACTAATAAGAGCAAGCACAAAGGAGCAATGGAGAATGGTATTAAAACGAATAAAAAAAGAACATATTAAATACGCTGTGGTGATTCTCATACTCCTTCTTGTAGCTCTTTTTATACTACCTGCGTCTATTCCTATCGTATTGGCTTTGCTCACGGCAATATGCCTTGAACCTATCGTCAAATTTACGGAAAGGACATTTAAATGGAAGCGGAAACCGGCTGTCATAGCAAACTTCAGCTTTTTTATTACCATCATTTCTGGTTTGCTATATTTGGTCATTACAAAGTTAATTAGCCAGCTCCTTTATTTATCCAATATGATTCCATATTATCTAAACAACCTAACGGGATTTTGGATTGATTTTCAAAATAATTTATTCAAATATATGGAGGGTCTACCTACCGAGATTGTTTCTACCATCCAGGACAAATTGGATTCTATATTAATGAGTATGCGAGATGCTTTGCTAGATCTCCTTAGCTATTCTAATATTTCAGCATTACTTACCAATATTCCAGGTTTTATTGTAAATTTTATTGTGTTTATCATAGCGTTATTTCTATTTATGCTTGATCTCGAAACGCTGAGAGTTAAGTTTTTTTCCTTCTTATCAGATGCTACTGCCTATAAGGTTCGCTTCATGTCAGGTAGTGTGAAAAAAGTGGCAATTGGTTTTTTCAAGGCTCAGATACTAGCAAGCTTAATCATTCTTGTCGCATCTTTCATTGGTCTATTATTTATTATCTCTCCGAAATATGCACTGATTATGGCAATCGTCATTTGGATTATTGATGTTATCCCGATATTAGGATCTATAGCAATACTGGGGCCTTGGGCTATCTATCATTTTATTACAGGAGATATGATACTCGCTACGAAGCTAACGATATTAGCTATTATTCTGCTCATTATAAGAAGAGCTGTCGAGCCTAAGCTAATGGGCTCTCAAATGGGCATATCTCCTCTCGCAATTTTAATCGCGATGTTTGTTGGAGCAAAGCTGTTTGGCTTCCTAGGCTTTTTACTAGGACCTTTGATTGTCATACTCTTTTTAACCGCAAAGGAAGCGGGAATGATTCGCTTAAATTTCAAGCTATAATCAAAAAAGTGGGGTCTGAATCAAAATATTGATTCAGACCCCACTTTTTATAATAGAAACAACCCTAGATTTACCCACCAAGAATGGCTTTAAAGACAGATGTTGTATCTCCACCACTATAGAAAACATACAGCAGAAGATATACTGCGACACCAGTGATAGCTACGAAAAACCAGATAACACTTGTAATAGGACCTATTTTTCTATGCTTTTTAATATTGTCCTTATAGCCAAGGTAAAGCGTAACTAGTCCAAAAACTGCTCCTACTGTCGCTAATATAATGTGGAAAATCAAGAAGATAGTATAATATATTTTAATATCTTCTGGACCACCAAATGCCGTATTCCCTATAAATAAAGTTCGAGAAACGTAGATAATGAAAAAAGTTAAGGCAGATATAGCAGCAAGGGTCATAGCTTTTTGATGTGCATCTATTTTTCTTTGCTTAACTAATATCCACCCGATTGCTACTAAAACCGCACTTAGTACGATAAAAAATGTACTAATGGTAGGTAAAACTGGAAGACTCATCTTCATTCTCCTTAGAAATTAAAATTTTGCTTGTATTTTTAAATCGTCTAATGCCTTTTGTGTGATTGCGTCCGCATTATCTTTTTCTGATTTAGACCATTTGAAGAAAATCGAAGCTAAGAAAAATGCGTAAATTAGCTCTTGAATTATCTTCATAAGAATGCCACCAAGCTGCTGATCCGCATGAGGTGTCATACTAGAGAACAATTCAGGTCCTGATAGGTTTAGACTGGATAAAGTATCTACTGGGACACAAAGCTCCATTGCCTTCAACCAAACATCCGCATTTGTATAAGTTTCATACATGGCATGTCCAGAAAATATAATTAGCGCACACGCTGGTGTGATAAGAATCGCACTCGCCACAATAAAGCCTATCTTTTTCAAGCCATGCAAACCTTCTCCCACTACATCAAATACAGACCACCACATAAACACAGCTGATAAAAATAAGCCAAATGTGTATGCTCCATGTAGTGCTTCATTTAACTTCACATAATCAAAAATCATTGGAATATGATAAATCGAAAAAATAGCAGTAAACACGATAAGAGCCAATAAGGGCTTCGTCACTATAGGAAATATCTTTTTCACAACTGGAAGTTCAATTACAGCCTTCCACACCCACCAAGGAATCCCCTTGATCAGTAACGGTGGCACCAATAGGAGTAAAAGAGCCATCTGTGTCATATGAAAAGAAAACATAATATGTGCAAGTAAATCAATCGGTGAGCCTTTTACGATATAAATTAAAACAAGTGCTATAGTAAAATTGATTGCTTCCGACTTTTTCAATGGTTCAGAGACCTTAAAATCGCCTCTCCACTTTACTGTGATTAAATAATATAAAATAGCCATACAAGCTAATAATCCAATTAATACCGGACTCCACAATGCCTGGAACCCAAATATGCTGATAGACATAGTCCACCCTCCTTTAAACGTTGCTCCATCTTATTATACTGGGCTGCTACCATAACATCAAATGAACGAACTATGACAATTCAGAAAAAAGGTTCATCAGTAAAATGTTGGGTGGTGTCATGCAGCTGTCTTTAACAGCACTTCTCTTTTAGTAACTTGTTACGATTAAAAACATTGCAACCAAAATACAAAGAATACATTTTTAAATAATAAAAAGGCTAAGTGAAAATTCACTTAGCCTCTTTTTATTAGTTCCACCAAACGATTGTGATGAACGTAATAACAAATGTTGCACCGATCAATGCGCCAAAGTACAAGAAGAACGCTGGTACATTGTGTCCCTTCTCACTCATGTGCATGAAATAATACAGTTGAAGTACTACTTGCACTCCTGCTAAAAGCAGGATAATTGGAATAATGAAGTATTTTGACATATCAGCAGCTACTGCAGTAAATGCGATAAGCGTTAAGAAAATCATGATAGCGAAGGTTGTAACCTGTAATCGCATATTTTCTCTTCTTTTGCGCTTTAAATATTCAAATTCCGTGTTAGATCTTACGTAAACTTGTGTGTCGTGTGCCATCTTAACCAACAACTCCCATCAAGTATACTACTGTGAAGATGAATACCCACACTACGTCAATGAAGTGCCAGTATAACGAAGCAGTATAATATTTTGGTGCGTTATACAAGTTAAATCCGCGTTTTGCGTTACGAATTAGTAATAGAATAATCCATCCTAATCCAATCACAACGTGAAGACCGTGTGTTCCTACTAAAGTAAAGAATGCAGAGGAGAATGCACTTTGTCCATAAGTAAAGCCTAAATGTACATAGTGATTAAACTCATAAATCTCTAATGCTAGGAACGCTAAACCTAGAAGAACTGTAATTGCCATCCAAGTCTGAGTACCTTTAAAGTTATGATTCTTCAGATGATACATTGCGTAAACACTTGTCAAAGAAGACGTTAATAGTAACATCGTCATCACAAATACTAAAGGTAATTCAAATAATGTTTGAGTTGAGAATTCCATTCCCTCTGGACCTTTGTTTTTTAACGCTAGATACGTTGCGAACAAACTCGAGAAAAGAACCGTTTCACCACCAAGGAATAGCCAGAAGCCTAAAAACTTGTTTTTACCTTCCAGTGTAGCCTGCTCGGGATGATCAGGCCATGATTGCGGGGAGTACTTTTTATTTAAGTCCATTATTAATTACCCCCTTTTTCTTTCATTAAATCTTCTTTATGGATGTGATATCCAAGATCATCTTTCACAGAACGTACAGCCATAGAAGCAACTGTGATTGCAAGACCGATTACGAGCACTGGTACAGACCAATCACTATCAGGCACGTCATTGTAAAGAGCACCGAATGCTGCAATGAATAAACCTAGAGACATTACGAAAGGAATAAAGGAATTATTTGGCATATGGATATCAGAGATTGGCTCTGCGTATGTCATTCCTTCTTTATTTCCTTCTTGCTTTTCAATCCAGAAAGTATCTAATCCACGAACAAGTGGAGTTTGTTTAAAGTTGTAGAATGGAATTGGTTGTGGAATCGCCCACTCAAGTGTACGTCCATCTTTCCATGGGTCATTACCAACTTTTTCGTTTTTCACAACTGTCAAAATAATATTCACTACTAGGATAATAACACCAATTGCCATGAAGATCGCACCGGAAGAACTGATAGCATTGTATAAATCCCATCCTTGGTCTGCTCCGAATGTGAATACACGACGTGGCATACCCATTAATCCTAAGAAATGCTGTACGAAGAACGTTAAGTGGAAACCGATAAAGAAGAACCAGAAAGTCCACTTACCTAATTTTTCACTTAGCATTTGGTTAAACATTAATGGCCAGTATAAATGTAGCGCAGCTAAAATAGCTAATACTACCCCACCTACGATTACGTAGTGGAAATGGGCAACGATAAAGTAAGAATCATGTAATTGATAGTCAAGCGGAGCAGCTGCTTGCATGACACCAGTAACACCACCAGCTACGAATGAAGGAATGAAACCTAACGCATAAAGCATAGGTGTCGTAACCTTGATACTTCCTCCCCAAATGGTAAGTAGCCAGTTAAAGATTTTAACCCCAGTAGGTACCGCAATTGCCATCGTTGCTACCGCAAAGATTGCGTTTGCTGTAGGCCCTAAACCAACAGTGAACATATGGTGAGCCCAAACCATGAATCCAAGGAAACCGATTAATACTGTAGCGAATACCATCGCAGTATAACCAAATAGTCTTTTACGAGAGAATATAGCAAAAATCTCAGAGAAAATACCGAATGCCGGTAAGATCAAGATATATACTTCAGGGTGTCCGAAAATCCAGAATAAATGCTCCCAAATAATTGTATTACCACCCATTGTGTGATCAAAGAAGTTACCATAGAACATACGGTCAAAGATTAAGAAGAAAAGACCAATTGTTAATGGTGGGAAAGCGAACAGAATTAACGCACTAGCAACAAATGTAGTCCAAGTGAACAACGGCATACGCATATACGTCATACCAGGTGCACGCATGTTAATAATTGTTACTAGGAAGTTGATACCCGCTATATATGTCCCTGCCCCGGATATTTGGAGCCCGAGTGCATAAAAGTCAATACCAAAACCAGGTGATGCTAGAGAAAGAGATGCATAAGAAGTCCAACCAGCATCAGGTGCACCATCAAAGAACCAAGAAAGGTTTAAGAAGATACCACCGAAAAAGAATAACCAAAATCCAAGTGCATTTAAAAATGGAAATGCTACGTCACGCGCACCAATCTGTAATGGCACGACGGCATTCATAAAACCAAAGAGTATCGGCATGGCGGCAAGGAAAATCATTGTTGTACCATGCATTGTTATAATTTCATTGAAAAGACCAGCACTTAAAAAATCATTGTCCGGTTTTGCTAACTGAATACGAATTAGCATTGCCTCGATACCGCCGATTACAAAGAACAAACCACCGGTAGCAAGGTAAAGGACTGCGATTTTCTTATGGTCAACCGTAGTAAGGTAATCCCATAAGGTTGCGCCAAAGCCTTTTTTCTTAGCTATAGAACTCACAGCTTAAACCTCCCTCATATTTATCTGTTGATAGATTACTTTTCAACAGATAATCCCATTAAGTATTCTGCTAGAGCATCTAATTGCTCATCATTAAATTTCTTGCCGTTGTTCATTGTTTCAGGCTGCGGCATGATATTTCCAGGCTTGTATTTCTGAGGATCATTGATCCAATTTTTAAGATCTTTTTCGTCATGTTTCATGAAACCAGCTACACGGTTACGATCTCCAAATGACGCTAAGCTTGGTCCTTGTTGATCAGCAGGTGCTGTTCCTGAAGTAGCATGACATCCAATACAACCAGCGCTCACAAAGATTTCTTCTCCTTGTGCTGCTAGCTCTGAATCAGCAGAAGCTTCTGTCGTTTTCATTGCTTCTACCCAAGTGTTGAAGTCTTCCTTAGCTAGTGTTTTTACTTTGAAATCCATTAAAGCATGGGATGGACCACAAAGCTCTGCACATTTACCGTAGAATACTCCGTCTTTCAGACCTTCAGATTCTTTATCAAACTCTAAGTAGAATTGGTTAACGTTTTCTACGTTATTATCCATTTTCCCACCAACGGATGGAATCCAGAATGAGTGTTTAACATCCGCTGCTTTTAAGTTGAAGTAAACTTTTTCATTCGTAGGAACTACTAATTCTTGTGCAGTAACAATACCTAAATCTGGATATTCAAATTCCCACCAGTATAGTTTAGCAGTTACATTCACTTGAAGAGCTGTTTTATTCCCCTCTTCATCTACTTCTTCCATTGCTGATACATCTGCATGCTTATACGTGTAATAAACAGTTGGAACTGCAAGGATAAGAATTAAAATAATCGGAACAACTGTCCAAATTAGTTCAAGTGTGTGACTTCCTTCTACTTGCTTAGGAATGACATCTTCTCCAACTTTTTTACGATTGAAGCGAGTAAGCGCGATTACATAGATGATTACTACCACTATAATAACAAAAGTCATAATTGCAGTCGCGAGTAGTAGCAAATTAAATTGATCTCTTCCGACTTGTCCAGCAGGTGCTAGCGTAGATAAATATTCTTCGCCACAACCCGACAAGAAAATCGTAAGAGCTGCTAACAGTGAAAAAAGTCGCCATTTTTTGAGCCCTTTCATCATAGCTAAATCAAACCCCTCTTTCATTATTGTGTTCATGTGCATTTGGACTGTGGTTCAGTTTTATATGAATTCTTAACAATTAAAGAAAGAATTCCAGTAGTTAAACAAAAATAGAAATGATGATCATGGAAACAAAAAGAATAGTCATATAGTTTAATGAATATATGAACATACCAGTAGACCATTTGATATCATCTTTTGCACGGAAGCCTTTTAGTGCTAGCACGAGCCATCCAATATTTAATGCTGTAGCAATTACTAGAAAAGCAATACCTAGCTCCTTAAGTAGGAACGGCAAAGGGAATAAGAGTATTACCCAAGCTAGCATAGACACTTTTGTGCGTTTAAAGCCTTTCACAACCGGTAGCATTGGTATGTTTGCAGCTCGGTATTCATCCGTACGCTTCATTGCTAATGCATAAAAATGTGGTGGTTGCCATACAAACATGATTAGAAACAATCCGAAAGCACCGATACCCAAACTTGGTTCTACTGCAGCCCAACCGATTACCGGTGGAATGGCACCAGAGATACTACCAACGATTGTATTACTGACATGTCTTCTTTTTGACCACATAGAATATAAAACTACATAACTAAAAATACCCGCCAGTCCCCAAACTCCCGCAGAAGTTGAAGCCATAAATAAAAAGATTTCACCTACAACCAATAAAGAGAAAGAAGTTATCAGCACGGCTGATGGTGTAAATCTCCCTGTAACTGTCGGTCTTCCTTTTTTACTTTTCATCACTGGATCAATATCGCGATCAATATAATTATTCATCGCTGCCGATCCCGCAATAATAAAAGCAGAACCAAAAAGAGTAAAAAAGAGTAAATCTAACTCTTGTAGAAAACTGCGATTCGTAAATTGAAAAGCCAACCATAAGCCTGTAAAGGTAGTTACCAAATTTGAATTTACTATTCCAATTTTTATTAATGAAAGGAAGTCTTTCAAAAATGATGTAGTTACTGGGTCCCTCTTCGTTTCGTTTGTAGCGGTGATAGAATGACCATTTGACATGCTGCCCCTCCTTTCATAGTTGTAAGCATATTCCGCTACTTAATACTATATCGAAAATTCTTTACAATTTCTAGAGTCAAAAGAGATTTCCGAATTATAGCACTAATTCCTAAGATTGCTTACAATCATAACAATAGTAAATCATTTCCGCTATCTCTGCGTTGCTTAGAAGGGGCAATTTTATGAACAATTTGTGAATTGATGATTTCCCAGCAATCTGTTCAAATGTTAAACATTGTTTTTTCTTGTCGGTTTCGATATTATCAAGTAGCAGATTGCTTTAATAGAAAGCATTTAAATCAACATATAAAGTAGGTGAAGTATTGCATTATAATAAATATCTTAAATGGTTAGCTGTTGCTTCAACAATCGGTATGCTCCTAATTCTATTAGGTGGTGCCCTTGTAACGAAAACAGATAGCGGGATGGGTTGCGGAAGACATTGGCCAGGCTGTAATGGACAGCTGATTCCAGATGTAATCACAGCAGAAGTATTAATAGAATTTTCCCATCGATTAGTTACAGGTGCAGTGGGTATATTAATTGCAGCTTTATCTATATGGTCATGGCGTGCATTAGGACATGTTAGGGAAACAAAATTTCTATCTTTTATGGCATTATTTTTCTTAATACTACAGGCCTTGATTGGTGCAGCACAAGTATTATGGGGTCAAGGTGACTTTATACTTGCTCTTCACTTTGGAATCTCCTTAATTTCCTTTGCAGCAGTATTACTTCTAACTCTCTTAATATTTGAAGTAGATAAAAAGTTTAATGCTGATAAAGTGAGAATAGGAAAGACGCTGAAATTCCATACAATCGGTGTAATTTTATATTCTTATATCGTTATCTATACAGGCGCTCTAGTGAGACATACCGAATCAAGCTTGATTTGTAACGATTGGCCACTATGTAACAACGAGAGCTTTGCACTTCCTTCTAATTTATACGAATGGGTGCAGATGGGACATCGTTTAGCTGCTGGACTAATATTTATTTGGATATTAATCATTGCTATTCATGTCATAAAGCATTATAAAGATCAAAAGGTAGTATATTGGGGCTGGATTATCGCCTTAATTCTAGTAAGCTGCCAGGTAACAACCGGAGCTATCGTTGTCTTTACGAAACTCAACCTTTACATTGCATTATTACACTCATTATTCATATCACTCCTATTCGGACTGCTATGTTATATGGTATTATTGCTATCTCGTAGTAAAATAAAAGAATAGAAAACTAAGCTGTACGGAATAAACCGTACAGCTTTTCTTTACCCCATATTTTAGTAGATTAATACACAACCATTCTCCCCTTTTTTAAACCAAACACATACCAATTCCCTACAAAACAGCTTATATATCTATCTACCATCAAAAGCAATCATAAAAAAGCTTTAGACAAAGCAGCCTCGGCAACTCCTATAGAAACAGGGTGATGCGTGAGCGATAGCACCCTGTGATAGTGTTTAGCTATGGCTCATTCTAAACAGGAAAAGTGTCCGCCTAAAGCGATTTCACTTTCTTTATCTCCACATGTCTAATAGTAGTGGCCAATCCCTCATTATCTTCACCTCAGAAGTGACAGGCAGCTTTGACTTACTTTAGGGCTGGAAAACTAAGAACGACATGTCGTGTGACAACGTTTCCCTGACCAACATCCTATTGGCCTCACGGAAAGCGTCTGACACAACGGAGAACCTGGAATCATAAGAATTAGAAAGAAAAAAGGGTGGTCAAGCCCCCTTCCTTTCTTGATAAGTAGTGTTATTCATTCTAATATTGATTGATTAAAATTCATTAATAGAAGGAAGTACTACTGGTTCGTAGCAGCGGCGGCGACTCCTGCGGGAGCAGGGTGATAGGTAAGACAGCACAGCCACTCGCGTAAGAGTTGGGTGCTTACTTCCGGAAAGCATCTAAGCAGTGGAACCTAGAGTCTTAGAAATCTGAATGAAGAAAAGCAGACGACCAGCCAATTTCTTTATTGATAAGTTTTATTCTTTCTGATATTTATTATTAAAATTCATTTAAATTTATAGAAGATAACACTATTTGGTTCGGAGCAGCGTCGGCGACTCCTGTGGGAGCAGGGTGGTAGGTAAGACAGCACAACCACGCGCGTTAGCGATGGGTGCTGGCTTACCACGCCCCCACGGAAAGCGTCCGACGCAGCGGAGAACCAGCGGTTCAAAATAAAAAAGCACTTACGATCCCATCATCCAGATAGAATCATAAGCGCTCATTTAATTTGCCCTAACCCAATATTTTGGTATAGGCACTAACTTACTTTAATATATAGACAGCCTTATTGTCTTTCCATTTCAATTAGCAAATCACCTGTTTGGATGCCTTCTCCAGCACCTACATAAATCTCTTTCACGATTCCATCATATGGAGCTTGAACCGTCGTCTCCATCTTCATCGCTTCCGTAATTAGTAGATGCTCTCCTCGTTTCACGGAATCACCTTTTGACACAACTACCTTCAATACAGTCCCAGGCATCGTTGCGCCAATATGGCTTTCATTCGTTACATCCGCTTTTGGTTTCGTCAGATGAGTCGTTTCCATATTCATATCTTGTATCGTAATCTCACGTGGCTGACCATTTAACTCAAAATAAATGATACGATTGCCTTCTGCTGTAGGCTCACTAATCGATACAAGCTTAATCATTAGCGTCTTTCCAACCTCTATTTCGACTTCAATCTCTTCTCCAAGATTCATACCATATAAGAAGGTTGGCGTATCTAACACGGACACATCACCAAAGTTTTTCACTGTGGCGCAATATTCGTCGAATACCTTTGGATAAAGCGTATAGGCAAGAACCTCTTGACAAGAAACAGGTCTACCCATCTTTTCAAATAGTTGTTTTTCAATCTCTTCAAAGTTGACTGGCTCTAATAATTCACCAGGTCTTACCGTGATAGGCTTGCGATCTTTTAAGATGACTTTTTGTAGCTCTGCCGGGAAGCCACCATATGGTTGCCCAATATACCCTTCAAAAAATTCAATAACAGAGTCAGGGAAGTCTACCATTTTCCCTCTCGTAATCACTGAAATTTCATCTAGATTATTTTGTACCATAAATAAAGCCATGTCTCCCACAATCTTAGAAGATGGGGTTACTTTTACTACATCCCCGAACAATAGATTCACACGGGAATACATTTCCTTGACCTCTTCCCATCTGTCACCTAAGCCGACTGCCTTTGCTTGCTGTTGAAGATTGCTATACTGTCCACCTGGCATTTCGTGTACATAGATTTCTGTATGTGGGCTCATCATGCCACTTTCAAAGTCTTTGTAGTATTTACGAACGCCTTCCCAATAGCCAGATAGCTTTTCAAAGGATTGCACATCTCCAATAATCTCTCGTGAACTGCCTTTCATCGCATAGCTCAAGCTGCTTGCACTTGGCTGTGAGGTTAAACCAGCCATAGAACTTAGAGCAGTGTCTAAAATATCTACTCCTGCATCGATTGCCTTTGCATATGTGTAAATACCATTTCCACTTGTGTCGTGCGTATGAAGGTGAATTGGTATATCCACTGTCTCCTTTAGCTCGCTAACTAGACGATATGCTGCCTCCGGTTTTAACAAACCAGCCATATCTTTAATTGCCAGAATATGTGCCCCTAGCTGCTCTAGTTCCTTCGCCATGTCCTTATAATATTGAATTGTATATTTACTTCTTGAAGGGTCTAAAATGTCTCCTGTATAACAAATAGCTGCTTCTGCAATCTTTCCGGACTGTCGAGTAGCATCAATCGCTACTTCCATCCCTTTAATCCAGTTCAAGCTGTCGAATATACGGAATACGTCCACACCTGCTTCTGCAGAGCGTTGAATAAACTCACGAATCACATTATCTGGATAGTTTTTATATCCTACTGCATTTGCTCCACGGAAAAGCATTTGGAACAACACATTCGGAATCATTTCGCGCATTTTAATCAAGCGATCCCATGGATTTTCTTTTAAGAATCGGTATGCAACATCGAAAGTTGCTCCTCCCCACATTTCAAAGGAGAACAGGTCATGCATCCCTCTAGCAGATTGCTTTGCTATCGCATACATGTCATAGGATCTAACACGTGTTGCTAATAACGACTGATGAGCATCGCGGAATGTCGTGTCTGTTAACAGAACGTTTTTTTGATCCTTCACCCACTTCATCAGACCTTCTACACCCTGCTGCTCTAAAATATCCTTTGTTCCTGCAGGAGGTGCCTCTGATAAATCGAAGTTTGGTATCGTTGTCTGTTCAAATGCTGGCTTACCCTTTTGCTCAATTCCTGGGAAGCCGTTTACAGTCACGTTTCCTATGTAGTTCAGCAACTTCGTGCCACGGTCTTTTTTAGTCGGGAATAAAAACAACTCTGGTGTTGTATCGATGAAGCTAGTATTAAATTGACCTGATAAAAACGATGGGTGCTTAACAACATTCTCTAAGAAAGGAATATTCGTTTTAATTCCTCTAATACGGAACTCCTGTAAATTCCGGTCCATCTTCGCTGCTGCTTCTTTAAAGGACATTCCCCATGTAGAAACCTTTACTAAAAGAGAATCGTAATAAGGGGATATAACTGCTCCCTGGAAACCATTTCCTGCATCTAGACGAACTCCAAAGCCACCGCCTGAGCGATAAACCATAAGCTTCCCAGTATCAGGCATGAAGTTATTTAGTGGATCCTCTGTAGTAACACGAGACTGAATGGCATAACCAAATAACGGAATATCCTCCTGCTTCGGTATGTTCATATCCTCGCTATTTAAAGACAATCCATCGGCAATTTTAATTTGCGCATGGACAATATCAATCCCTGTAATCATTTCAGTAATTGTATGCTCCACCTGAATACGTGGATTTACTTCGATGAAATAAAATTCATTGTCCGTAACCAAAAACTCTACAGTACCTGCATTAACATATCCAACATTATTCATTAGCTTGACTGCCGCCCGACAGATTTCATCTCTTAGCTGTGGGCTCAATGAATTAGAAGGTGCAATTTCTACTACCTTTTGATGTCTTCTTTGAATAGAACAATCACGCTCGTACAGGTGAAGAAGATTTCCTTCTTTGTCACCAAGGATTTGAACCTCTATATGCTTTGGCTTATCAATAAATCTTTCAACATAAACCTCGTCTGAGCCAAATGCTGCTTTAGCCTCTGATTTCGCACGCTCATAAGCACTCTCCAGCTCCTCCTTCGAAGGCACCACGCGCATTCCACGTCCGCCTCCACCTAAGGAAGCCTTAATCATCAGAGGGTAACCATGCTTTTCTCCAAAGGCTCTCATTTCCTCTAGGCTTCCAACCGGACCGTCACTACCAGGTATAACTGGAATTCCAGCATTTATTGCCTGCTCACGTGCCTTTACTTTATCTCCAAACATATCTAAATGTCTCGATTCAGGTCCAATAAAAATGATCCCTTCCTCTTCACATCTTCTAGCAAACTCAACATTTTCTGATAGGAATCCATACCCCGGATGGATAGCATCTGCATTACTCTTCTTGGCAATCCGAATAATATCTTCTATATCTAGATAAGCATCAATCGGTTTCTTCCCTTCTCCAACCAGATAGGATTCATCTGACTTAAAGCGGTGGAAAGCTCCACTGTCTTCTTTGGAATATACCGCAACCGTACGTAAGTTTAACTCCGTACATGCACGGAAAATTCGAATAGCAATTTCTCCTCTGTTTGCTACTAATATTTTCTTGATATTATTCATTCACTGCACCCCTTATTGTTTTGACTTTTCTAACTTAACAAACATAGAAACATTCATCAAAATCCCCATTGCGATTGATAACAGAATGACTGACGTACCACCATAGCTGATAAATGGTAATGGTACACCCGTTAATGGGATAAGTCCTAGCATTCCTCCTAGATTCACGAATGTTTGAAAACCTATTATACTGGCTATCCCAGCAGCTATCATTCTTGCTTGAGGATCCTTTGTGGTTATGCTGATTGAAATGGCTTTAAAAACCAGAAAAAATAATCCTAGTAAAACAACAAGCACACCTATCAGTCCTAGCTCCTCTGCAATGATGGCCATGATAAAATCTGTATGTGGCTCTGGCAGGTAACCAAACTTCTGATTCGAATTGCCGAGTCCCAAACCTTTAAGCCCACCTGACCCAATTGCGATATAGCCATTGACAATCTGATAGCCGAAATTAAGTTCGTCTGCAAAAGGATTAAAAAACGCTTCTAATCTTCCTAACCGTCGCTCCGTCAGCAAAGAATCCTTTAATAGGTAAATAACTAACAAACCGAATGCTATTACAATACTAACTAACCCTATCATTTTAGCAAAATACTTAAATTTAATTCCACTAACAGCTATAACTGAAACCGCCACAAAGCAAATAATTAAAGTATTTCCGATATCTGTTTCAAGCATTACGGATACAAATACACCTAGAAGGACCAGTAACGGAGGACCAACTGATTCATTTAATTTATTGATAGTACCTGCTTGATATTTTTTAGTAAAGATAGCCGCAAAATAAAGAACAATCACGATTTTTGCGACTTCCGACGGTTGGATATTCCCAAAGCCGAGGTGAATCCAGCTTTGAGATCCACTTTCCCCACCAGAACCGATAAAATGTACTAACAACAGCAAGGTAAACATGACACCAAGCATTAGCATCATCATCGGCTTACTTTTATAATGCTTATAAGGAAAAATAGACGCGAGAAAAAACGCTGGAAGAGAGATTGCGAGATTCAGCTTTTGGTTATTAAAAAAGACATCCGGCTCCCAACCATACTTGATTACAGCCCAGCCCATACTTGCGCTATAAATCATCACTAGTCCGAACAAGCAAAGAGACAAATAGACAAAAAACAATGGGTAGTCGAAGTGTTTAAAGTATCGTTTGAAATATGTAATCATTTTAACTCCTTGTTTGTACTTAATAAAAAACCTCGTGAAAATACTATAGAAAAAAACTCAAACACGACTTGTTTGAGTTTGTTAATTTATTTTTCTGTATGGATTTCGTGTAAAACAGACAGTTCTTTCTCCAAGGAGGCCATAATTTCTCTACCCTCTTCTTTTTCAAGAAGGCCAAGCTTTACAGCAAAGTCTATTTCACGAGACAAACCAAACATTTGCGTATCAAGAACCTCTTCATATAGAGGACATTGTGGCATTGTCAGATTATCCATTTGAACTTTTATCAATTGAGCTATCTTTTCAGCATCTTTTTTAAGAAGCTCCAATGCTTTCTCCTTATAGGAAACCTGTATATTTGTATCCATGAGGACGCCCCCATTATTTTTATTTCTGTTCTTTAACTTCCTAAAGTGTATCTTTGAAATGAAAAAAATGCAAGTGTTCTATCATGTATAATAGGGAGATAATGAATATTTCTTTAGAAGTTTTCAATTTCCTTGTATACTTATAACTAGAAAGATGAAGGAGGCAATTTTGATGGAATTTATCATTCCTATAAAGGGTTCAGTGAAATTTAGTATTACACTTGACCCATCGGTTTGGATCTTTGATGATCGTAAAATAGATTTAGATGAATACTTCGAAGGAAAATACGAGTATAAAGATGAGTCAGAAGAATATACAAAAGTCACCTCTGCCCATTGGTCTCGTGAAATTATAGAAGGAGCCGTATTTCCTCCTACTTTAAAGTCCGAAAAGAAATATGAAAGAACAAAATTACTAACCAATACCTATGGAATTGATTTAAAGCAATTCATCTTAAACGCAGAACCAAATAAAGACGCAACTACTTTAGTCATTGAAACGGCTAATGGAGAGCATAAGCTTGCGCTAGATGATTTAGACAGTATTCTCATGAAATTTAGTCACAAAGGAAAGCCTTTAAAGGAGGATGGACCTGTCCATATTATTTATAAAGACGGTTCAAACCTTAATAATCCCATCAAACAAATCACAGCATTTCGTGTAGAGTAGGAGCTGATGAAATGAAGGTACAATGTGTCATTTGCGATAAAATCGATGAGCTACCACACGACCTACCTCTAGCTAAAAAGCTTCGAAATCGCCCCATTCATACGTATATGTGCACTATTTGTCACCAACGTATTGAAGAAAGAACGAAAGAACGTCTAGCAACTGGGAACTTCCACTTCTACAGAAGCTCACGTTTAATAGAAAACGATTTCTAACCCAAAATAACCACACCCTCTTTATCTAAAAAGAGGATGTGGTTTTCTATTGGTAAAACGAGCCTAAAAGTTGACTTTCGCAAGTAAATCTATTGGAACCGTACGTAACCTCATCACGACTGCAAGTAAAGGCTCCGCCTCCGCAAGTAACCAACTCACAGGCGCACATATTATCTCTACGACCACACGTATTGGAAGAGACATGGGAATACACTCCACTTTTTGCTGCAAAAAGTGGCCATCTCCAAAGAGTCTGTCTAGCTGGCTAAGTGGTAGCGGTCCATCCTTTTCGACTAGTAACTACCAGTCACAAAATATTTTCACCAATATATTCCCATTCTAAATTCAAATCACCGTTTTACTACCCAAGTTAGATTTCACTTACTATTTTCATACGAAAAAGCACTAAAATCCAAGGATTCTAGTGCTTTCTCTTAAGAAGCTGTGCCTCTTTTTTCTAGCTTCATTCGTGTTTTGTAAATAATCAAGATCAATGCTGCTACGATTAATCCTTCTACTACTGGAAGGAAAAAGGCTAGGAACGTTAGCATTAAGCATCCCAAAACTAAGAAGATATAAATCACTACGTTTTGGCTAAATTTCAGCTTTTTGGCAAAGCCTAGCTTATAAACAATCACGGATAACAAAAAGACGATGAAAAACAATACATAACCAGCCACATCGAAGTTTGGCATTACTTCATAGATATATCTAGCGATGCTTGACATCCTACCAAAAACAAATTGCTGCTCCTCCAAGGTTCTACACCCTTTCAGTTACTATTCCTGTTCAGCGTATTTCTTTTTCTTCGCCATACGTTCGCGCTCATTCTTATCAAGAATTTTTTTACGTAAGCGGATTGACTCAGGTGTTATTTCACAATACTCATCATCATTTAGATATTCTAGAGATTCCTCTAGAGACATTAGACGAGGCTTCTTAAGTGTTGTTGTTTGTTCTTTATTAGCAGAACGAATGTTGTTTGCTGCTTTCACTTTTGTGATATTCACTGTTAAGTCATTATCACGTGTATGCTCTCCAACAATCATTCCTTCATAGATTTCTGTTCCTGGCTCTACGAAGATAGTTCCACGATCTTCTACTCCTTGAATTCCGTAAGTAGATGCTGCACCTGTTTCCATTGAAACAAGAACCCCTTTAGATCTGCCTCCTACACGACCAGGTGCCATTGGCTTGTACTCTTCAAAAGTATGGTTGATAATTCCATAACCACGAGTTAGGGTAAGGAATTCTGTTGTATAACCGATTAATCCACGAGCTGGCACTAAGAAGATAAGACGTACTTGGCCGCTTCCGTTATTGATCATATCTAGCATTTCACCTTTACGTACACCGATAGATTCAATAATTGATCCAACGTTTTCTTCAGGCACGTCTATTTGAACACGTTCTACTGGCTCACAACGAACCCCGTCAATGACCTTCACGATAACCTCTGGCTTGGAAACTTGAAGCTCAAAGCCTTCACGACGCATGTTCTCAATTAAAATAGATAAATGCAATTCTCCACGACCAGATACAACCCAAGCATCCGGAGAATCTGTTGGATCTACACGTAAAGATACGTCCGTTTGCAGCTGTGCATCCAAACGTTCTTGAATCTTACGAGCAGTTACCCATTTTCCTTCACGACCTGCAAATGGACTATTATTCACAAGGAACGTCATTTGTAGAGTCGGTTCGTCGATATGAAGAATCGGTAGAGCCTCTTGGTGCTCGATTGGACAAATGGTTTCTCCAACATTGATATCCTCCATACCAGAGATTGCAATCAAATCTCCTGCAGAAGCTTTTTGAATCTCTACTCGTTTCAATCCTAAGAAGCCAAAGATTTTTGTTACACGGAAGTTCTTTACAGAGCCGTCTAATTTCATTAGAGCTACTTGCTGTCCAACTTCGATAGTACCGCGGAAGACACGTCCGATACCGATACGACCAACATAGTCATTGTAATCAAGTAATGATACTTGGAACTGAAGTGGTTCCTCACTATTATCCACTGGTGCAGGAATCTGTTCTACAATTGCATCGTAAATAACTTGCATGTTTTCTTCTTGATCAGCAGGGTCATCTGAAAGACTCGCTGTTCCATTAATACCAGATGCATAGATAACAGGGAATTCTAATTGTTCGTCGTTTGCTTCTAATTCAATGAATAATTCAAGCACTTCATCTACCACTTCAGCAGGACGAGCAAAGTCTCGGTCAATTTTATTTACCACTACGATAGGTTTGATGTTTTGCTCAAGAGCCTTCTTCAACACAAATCGAGTTTGTGGCATACAACCTTCATATGCATCTACGATTAATAGAACACCGTCTACCATTTTCATAATACGCTCTACTTCTCCTCCGAAGTCAGCGTGTCCAGGTGTATCCAAAATGTTGATTTTGGTATCTTTATATTGAATGGCTGTATTTTTCGCTAGAATCGTAATACCACGCTCACGCTCAATATCACCAGAGTCCATTGCTCTTTCTTCTACATGCTCATTTGAACGGAACGTACCAGATTGTTTTAATAATTGGTCAACTAATGTAGTTTTTCCGTGGTCAACGTGTGCTATAATAGCTATGTTTCTTAAATCTTGACGTAATTTTGTCATATTTCCACTCCATATTCTTTTTTCGACTCCATAACTGTGTTATTATATCACAAGCGAGATTAAAGTAATAATTTTTTTCACTATTTTTTTGGAGGTTAACATAAATGGGTAATATTAAATGGATTTTCGTTCTGTTCTCCCTAGGTGCAATGCTTTCTATGGCCTTGATTGGAGTAGCTGTTGCACTACGCAATATACCACTGATCATCCTTTTCATCGTCTTGTTGTGTGTAGTAATGGGCTTTGGCTTTAAAACAAAGAAGCAAATGAGAGAAAAGGGCTTGTTATAGACTCCAATCATCTATAGAGTCAAATTGAATGAATAGCACTTATGATAAAAAATCATAAGTGCTTTCTTATTTCTGCACCAAACAGGGTATCTCCCATTACCTTGCCTCTTTTATTTCTTCCATAAAATATATTCAGATAACAATTGCTCATGTAAGCCAGGCTTCGAAACTAGGAAGGAGCCCTTCTTTAATAGATTGACAGATTCATTCTCCAAGGTTGAAACTATTGCCCCTACTTCTTTGGCAATGACCATGCCTCCTGCCACGTCCCACGGGCCTAACCGCATCGACATATAAGCATCTAACTTACCAGTTGCTACATAAGAGATTTCGATAGCAGCAGATCCCAGTGACCGAGTAGCTCGTGCATCCCGAAGTAGTGCAAGCATTCCATCATGCTCAATATATCGATTAGGAGCAATCCAACTAGCATTAACCCCGATAATCGCTTGGTCCACTGTCGTGCTTTCTAAAGGAGGAATTCTAATATCGTTCACATAAGCACCCTCATTAGCTGTAGCACTTACTAGCTCATCCTCCATCACGTTATAAATATACCCGAGTATCCCAACCCCATCTTTGTATATCCCCAAAGAAATCGCAAAGTTTCGCTTAAAATGAATAAAGTTAGTAGTTCCATCAATCGGATCGAGTATCCATACATACCCTTTTAAATCAGTAAAGGTATCCCCAAACCCTTCTTCTCCCAAAATGCGATGGTCTGGATAATCACTTCGAATATGGCGAATAAAAAACTGTTCGGTTTCTTTATCGATATTGGTTACTAAGTCATTTGCTGCTTCTTTTGATTCAATAATAAGTTCGGAAGAAAACGAATGCCGTATATTATTAGCTGCTTGTTTAATCAGCGATTTTGCATATTTATCTAAAGAATGTAAGTTCATCGACAGCTCCCCTTCTACAACCATTTCTTCTAGTATAAAGAAAAAAACACCTGCTGTCGTTTACTAGCATGGTGTCTTTTATTATTAGTGTCAGTCGAGTGCATTAAGCTCTTCTAACAGCTTGTGAATTTCTTTCAGCTGCTCCTTGGTATCGCTTATCTCTTCCTCATCGTTGTTTTGCATGGCCTCATATAAAGTTGCAAGCTGGTAATCCAACTCTAATTTCAAGGTCTGGATTTTTTCCTTCTCCATGTCATATTTTCGGATAATATGCACAACCTGTCTCATAGTTAACACACCTTTCTCCACTATAATTTCTTGAATATTTAGAACTTTTATTTTACATTATGCAACTGGTCGATATGTGTTAAATTAATTTAACTACTTACAAGATTTTTACCCATAAATTCGTTAAAATAAACATATAAAGTGAAAGGAGCCATGATATGAACAAAACTTTTTGGAACAAATCAGACTTTGAAGTATTCGAAATAGAGGGCTTAGAAAATAGGATGACCGCTTTAATTGAACGTATTCGCCCCAAATTTGAGAAATTAGGGGAAGTTTATAGCGGTTACTTTTCAGGAGTATTAGGAGATGAATATTTCCCACATGTCGCTAAACACGCACGACGTTCAGTCAATCCACCAAAGGATAGCTGGGTTGCCTTTGCACCGTATAAACGAGGCTACAAGGCTTTACCACATTTCCAAATTGGTTTATGGGGATCTCACCTCTTTATTATCCTGGCAGTTATTTATGAAGCTCCTGACAAAAAGGGGATTGCAGAGCGCTTACTAAGCAAACAAAATCTCTTTGCTAAATTACCTGAAGATTTTATCGTTTCAGGCGATCATATGAAGCCAGAAGCCTTTCCTATCCAAGAAGCAGGAAAAGACGGTGTAGAGGAGCTTTTAATTAGATTACGCGATGTGAAAAAAGGAGAGTTCCTAGTTGGAAAGCATATACCAAGGGAACAAGCGATCAAGTTAAGCGAAGAAGAATTCTTATCTATCGCAGAAGACACCTTTGATAAACTTCTTCCGATTTATAAAACAATGATTCAAATGAAATAATCAAGAATAGAAACCTCTACATAATCTCTAAAAAATATAGGCGTTCCAGAAGCATGGTGAACTTTGGAACGCCTTTCATTTTACCCTTTGATTATCGTATTATTATCTGATTCCTTCATCTTTTTAATAATTGGGTAGCTTGCATATCCGCTCTCTTTTTCAAAGTCGCGAAAATATGTTTTTTCCTCAGCGATCGAAGGAACTATCTCCTTGAATCGTCTATATTTTTCCATTAGTACCTCTCGTTTAATGCCTTTTTCATAGGCATCCTCTATTGCTTCAAAAAATTGGACAACATCCACTATTTCTTTCGTTGACCAATCCAATGAAAAAGGATAGCTATATTCCATGTCTTCATCTCTCCTATAGACTCCATTTTTTGCGTATGTCTGTTGCTTCCTGAACCATCCTATGGATAAGCTCCTCCGTCGTCGGAATATCCTTTATCATCCCAATCGCTTGACCTGCCCAGCCGAAGCCTTGATTGTCTAAGCCATTATAAATGAATTGCTTATTAGCTTCTCCACTTATATAGTCCTTCAGCTGGTCATAAGTAGGGTTTTCTTGCTCCAGTTTCAGGATTTTATCGGTCCATTCGTTTTTTAAGGCCCTTGCTGGCGCTCCTAACGATCTTTTTATAACGACCGTATCATTTTCTTCTTTCGTTAATATGGCTTGTTTATAGGCCTCAGATGCATGGATACATTCCTTTGTTGCAATAAATCTTGTACCCATTTCGATGCCCTCTGCTCCTAACGCATGCGCAGCCATCCAGCCACGGCCGTCCGCTATGCCACCCGAAGCTATGACGGGGATAGATACGGCATCTACTACCTGAGGAATTAATACCATTGATCCTACGTCATCTCTTCCAAGATGACCTCCACCTTCCTGACCAACTACCATTACTGCATCAGCACCTAATTGCTCTGCCTTTTTCGCTTGACGCTTTGCCGCAACAAGCACTAATTTTTTAATCTTGGTATTTGCCAGCTTTTCTAATAAAGGAGCAGGGTTTCCACCAGTCATAGAAATGACAGGGACATCTTCTTCTATCGCTACTTCCAACATATGCTCATATGGTTTTCCTGTTTGTCCAATCGCATAGTTTACTCCGAACGGCTTATCCGTTAGCGTCCTAACTCGATGAATTTCCGCTCGCAGCTCTTCAGGAGTTTTTAAACTCATGGCAGTGATTTGGCCAAGTCCTCCCGCATTAGAAACAGCTGCACAAAGATCAGAATATGCCAAATAAGCTAAACCACCTTGAATGATTGGATATTTTATTTGCAGCAACTCTGTAACTCTCGTTTGGAATGTCATAGTCTTTCCCCCTTTTCATCAGTGTAAAGAATCCTTTAGCAGGTTTCAAATACTAACATTTTTATAGTAATACTTTTCCTGAAATGCTATAATTCTCTTGTTTCAAAAAGTTCCAATTATATTAGTAGAATAAAAATTTCCGTATAGAGGTGGTATAAGAATTGTCACAATTAGAAACTCCTATTTTCGATGCGCTTTTAAAGCACCGAAATCGACACCCTATCCAGTTTCATATACCTGGTCATAAAAAAGGAAAAGGAGTAGACCCTGCATTTCGTGAATTTGTCGGCGATAATATCCTTTCTATAGATTTAATCAATATTGCTCCACTGGACGATTTACATTCTCCAAAAGGAGCAATAAAAAAAGCTCAGCAGCTAGCTGCAGAAGCATTTGGAGCAGATGAAACCTTCTTCTCTGTACAGGGAACAAGTGGTGCAATTATGACGATGATACTTACTATTTGCGGACCCGGAGACAAGCTACTCGTACCTAGGAACGTACACAAATCTATTATGTCTGCAATCGTTTTTGCGGGAGCGATCCCTGTGTTTATTCATCCAGAGGTAGACCAAGAGCTTGGTGTCTCCCATGGAATTTCTGTAGAGTCAGTAGAAAAGGCACTGGAAGCACATCCAGACGCTAAGGGACTTTTGGTGATTAATCCTACATACTTCGGTCTGGCAGCGGATTTAAAGAAGATTGTTGATTTAGCACATGCCAAAAACATTCCTGTTGTTGTCGATGAAGCTCATGGGGTTCATATTCATTTCCATGAAGCGCTACCGATCTCTGCTATGGAAGCTGGAGCAGACATGGCTGCGACCTCTGTGCATAAGCTAGGTGGCTCAATGACGCAAAGCTCCGTGCTAAACGTACGAGAAGGGTTGGTGTCCTCTAAAAGAGTACAATCGATCTTGTCCATGCTTACAACGACGTCCACTTCCTATCCGCTTTTGGCATCTTTAGATACTGCTAGAAGACAGCTTGCCATTCATGGAGAAGATTTGATTGGTGATGCCATTAGAATAGCAAAGGATACAAGAAAAAGAATCAATGCAATCCCCCATATCCGATGTGTGGGAGAAGAAATCTTAAAAACATCCGCAACGTATGATATGGATCCTACAAAGCTATTAATTAGCGTGAAAAATTTAGGAATCACCGGTTACGAGGCGGAAACATGGCTTCGAGAAAAAGCAAACATTGAAGTGGAGCTATCCGATTTATATAATATCTTGTGTTTAATTACTTTAGGAGATACAAAAAAAGAGGCAAACTTACTAGTAAACGCTCTTACTAGAATGGTAGCTGCACACGAATCAGAAGCAGCGGTTGTGGAGCCTTCTGTAACATTACCTGAAATCCCTGGTCTCGCTATGTCTCCAAGAGATGCATTCTATGCAACAACCGAGGCCATTCCCTTAGCCAAGGCAGCCGGCAGAATCTCTGCTGAATTTGTTATGGTCTATCCTCCTGGGATTCCTATTTTTATTCCCGGGGAAATAATTACTCAAAATAATATAAATTATATCCATATGAACCTTGAGGCTGGTTTACCGGTTCAAGGCCCCGAGGACGATACCTTAGAGATGATTCATGTAATTAAAGAGCAACAGCCGATATTTTAATGAGAAGTTTTAGACGGTCAAAAGTAAAACACCTATGATAAAAAATCGTAGGTGTTTTTAGATGTAATCATCTATTAGAATGACATTTTTGTAGAATAATTAGAAAACATAGCCTTTGCTATTTCGAAATACTTTTTGTTTCATAAAATTAACGCAAAGAGCGGTGAAACGAAAGCTCCAAAAATAGCGCTTAACGTCATTCCTACCGTTCCCATCGTTAAGGTTTCTTCACCATATTCGTTCAATTTAGTTAGCCCAATTCCGTGAGAGGCACTCCCCATAGAGATCCCTCGACTTACTGCACTTTCTATCCCACCATATCTAAATAATAGAGGTCCAAATAAAGCTCCTATCAGCCCGGCGATAATTACTAGAACTGCTGTCAACGTAGGGAGACCACCAATACTTTCACTAATTGGCATCGCTACAGGGGAAGTAATGGATTTGGGTAAAAACGAGAGTAAAACTTCTTTTTCGAAAGAAAAAATCTTAGATAAAATAGTTATACTAATCATGCCAGATAGCAATGCAACGAAAACACTCATCACTAAAGTCGGTAGATACTTTAGAAGCTTCTCTCTATGTATATAGAGCGGATATGCCATGCTAACAACCGCCGGCCCAAGCATTCCGTCAATCCATTTAGCACCTGACATATACGTCTCATAGGAAACATCTAGCAAACTCAAGATCATGACGGTTATAGTAGTCGTCGTTAAAATGGGCAGAAGCAACGGATAAGTAAATCTTCTATATACATACGTCATACCCACATACAGAAGAATGGTCCCTAAAATAACCACGATAGCTGTCATGAAGCCGTTTCCTCCTTCGCCCATTTCTTCAAAAAGAACTCACACACTCTCCCCGTTATAAAAATAGTGAAAATCGTACTTGCAATCAAAGAAAATAGCATAAGTCCTCCAGTCCAAGAAAGAAATTGAGGATATTTCATAATTCCCGCAGTAGCTGGAACGAAGAAAAGAGCAAGAAATGCTAACAAAAATCCTGCTCCATCTTTTATATAGCTAACAGGAATAATTTTCAGCTGTAAACAGATAAACAATAAAATCAGTCCAAGCATACTTCCAGGAAACGGAATAGAAAGCATCTCCACAATCAACGTTCCTAAGAAAGAGAATAGATATAAAAATACAATCTGAAATAGGATGAATACTATCTTTTTCATATAAGACCTCGAAAAGTTCCCCCTCCACTATTATGTAAGAATAGAAAATATTTTACGCTTATTCTGCCTACTTGTCTATGAATATAGTTCGTTTAGAAAACGGCCTAGGTAGACAGTTTTTTTGGGAAATGGTCACTTTTCGCTTGCAAAAAGTGGAGAGCATTCCCATGCTTTTTCCAATACAAGCGGTTTGTTGAACAATACGTGTGCTTGCAATTCAGTTACTTGCGGAGGCGGACCGGTTACTTGCGCTCGTGATGAGGTTACTTGCGGTTCCAGTAGATTTACTTGCGAATGTCAACCAAATTGCTAGCTACCGCTCCTGATCTAGCTAACCCTGGGTAGACAGGTTCTTTACAATCAACGCCTAATAAAAAAGCACCTACGATTCCCTACTATAAGTAGAATCGTAAATGCTTGTTACTGCCTGTTTAAAGTCCTTTAATTGTTTTAGGGTCGACAAAGCCAAAGCCTTTTGCTCGAAGACCTTCCACAATTTTCGGTAAGGCCGCCGCTGTCCACTCTCTATCATGCATCAGGAGATTTGCACCATTTGTTAAATAAGGTGTATTTACCATGATTTCTGCTAAGCTCTCGGCATCCATATATTGTTTTTCCCAATCGTAGCCATATGTCCAATTCATGAGGATCATGCCTTCTTGCTTTACAAGTGATTTACTAAAATCTGTATTTGCACCAAATGGAGCTCGGAAGAATTTGGGCTTTTCACCGATAATCTCTTCGATTGTTTTATTTAACTCCAAAATTTCATTTCGTTGCTGTTCCTCGGTACTATCTTTCAGATTTGCATGAGTTTGCGTGTGATTACCAATAGCAAAGCCTAGCTCATGGATTGTCTTTAGGTTCTTCTGTCCTTCTTCCGAATCAAGGAAGTGTCCATTTACAAAGAAAATGGCAGGAACCTCTAACTCTTTTAATGTTTTGGCCATTTCTACTGCATGCTTATCAGGCGCATCGTCAATCGTCATTAGTACAACCTCGGGATCAGCATCCGCAATAGGATCTAGCGTCCAGTTGGCAGGATTAAGTTCATAGAGCTCTTCCACTTGTTCTACAGGTGGCTCTTCCTCTACAGTCTCTTTTTCTACAACTTGTTCTGTTTCAAGCTCTTGAGAAGTAGTTATTGTATCTTGTGGCTTTTCTTCCACCTCTTTTGCTTCTTCACCACTACAAGCCCCTAACCCTAGTAACAAAGCTGCTAATAACATCTTAGTTGCATTTTTCATATGTATTCCTTCCCTTCTCTTTCTTCATTTTACCAATGTAGTTTCCCAGGTGACAGTGTATATATTCTCCATTCCCTATATTTTGGACAAAAAACAAGCATACATGCAGCTTATTAATACCCAAATATACCCGTGCTACCACTAGTCTATCTTGTTCCTATTTTAGGCAATAAAAAAAGTACGGAGAAAATATTCTCCGTACCCTTATGTGAAATAAATTATTTAGAGATAATGTGGATTGGGTGACCCATTACCACTTCTGCAGCTTCCATTGCAATTTCACCTAATGTTGGGTGAGCATGAATAGTCATCGCAATATCTTCTACAGTCATACCAGCTTCAATTGCAAGACCAAGCTCAGCAATCATGTCAGATGCTCCTTGACCTACAATTTGTGCACCAAGTAATAAACCATCCTCTTTACGTGAAACAAGCTTCACGAAGCCTTCTGCAGCATTTAATGCAAGCGCACGGCCGTTAGCACCAAATGGGAATTTCCCTGCTACTACGTCAAAGCCTTGCTCTTTTGCTTGTGCTTCAGATAAACCTACTGTAGCAAGTTCTGGATCTGTGAAGCATACTGCTGGGATTGCTAGGTAATCTACAACAGAGGATTGACCAGCGATTGCTTCAGCAGCAACTTTTCCTTCATAAGAAGCTTTGTGTGCTAATTGAGGACCAGCAACAATATCTCCAATTGCATAAATGTTTGGAATGCTTGTGCGGCATTGTTTATCTACTTCAAGTAAACCGCGCTCAGCAAATTTGATGCCTAGCTCCTCTAAGCCGATTTCGTCTGTGTTTGGACGACGACCTACAGTTACTAATACATAATCAGCTTCCACTGATTTTTCTTCTCCTCCAGCTTCGTAAGTAACAGTAACGCCTGTTTCTGTTTCTACTACACCTTTAGCAGAAGCCTTCACGACTACATCTACGCCTTTTTTCTTCAAGCCTTTTTTCACGATAGTAGTCATTTGTTTTTCGAAACCAGCTAGGATATCGTCTCCACCTTCGATAATCGTAACTTGAGAACCAAGGTTTGCATAAGCAGAACCAAGCTCTGTTCCGATGTATCCTCCACCGATTACTACTAATTTCCCTGGGATTTCTTCAAGGTTTAATGCGCCAGTTGAGTTAATCACACGTTTTGTATATTTGAAAGTTGGAATTTCAACCGGACGAGATCCAGTTGCAATAATAGCGTTTTTGAATTTATATGTTTGAGCAGAAGACTCATCCATTACACGAACAGTATTCGCATCTACAAAATAAGCTTCTCCACTAACAACCTCTACGTTATTCCCTTTCAATAAGCCAGATACTCCACTAGTTAGTTTCTTTACAACACTATCCTTGAAAGCTTGTGCTTTTGAAAAGTCAATTTTTACGTCAGTTGCTGTAATACCCATATCATCAGAATGCTTTGCTTGTTCGAAACGGTGACCAACAGAAATCAATGCTTTTGATGGGATACACCCAACATTTAAGCACACTCCACCAATGTGTTCTTTTTCTACTACAACAACCTTTTGACCAGTTTGTGCAGCACGAATCGCCGCTACGTAACCTCCAGGTCCTGAACCAATTACCAAAGTATCTGTTTCAATCGGGAAATCTCCTACTACCATTTTTTACGCCTCCATTAATAATAATTCTGGACTGCTTAGTAAACGTTTCAAATGATTTAACGCATGCTGTGCAGTCGCTCCATCGATCATACGATGATCGAAGCTCAAAGATAATGCTAACACAGGAGCCGCTACAATTTCACTATTTTTTATTACAGGTTTTTCTGAAATTCGACCAATTCCGAGTATTGCTACCTCTGGGTGATTAATAACTGGTGTGAACCACTGACCTCCAGCAGAACCAATATTCGTGATAGAGCAGGAAGCTCCTTTCATTTCTGCAGGAGAAAGCTTTCCTTCTCTAGCCTTAGTAGCTAGGGTATTAATTTCATCAGAGATGGCAAAAACAGATTTTCGATCTGCATGCTTAATCACTGGAACTAGAAGACCTTTTTCTGTGTCAGCTGCAATACCGATATTATAATAATGCTTTTGTACAACTTCATTTGTTTCGTCATCATAAGATGTATTTAATAATGGATATTCACGAAGCGTACTTACTAGAGCTTTTACCACATATGGTAAGTATGTCAGCTTGATATTCTTCTCCGCTGCAATATCCTTGAATTTTTTACGGTGAGCAACTAGCTCCGTTACATCTACTTCATCCATTAATGTAACATGTGGTGCAGTATGCTTCGAGTTAACCATTGCTTTAGCGATTGCTTTACGCATTGGAGAAAGCTTTTCTCGTGTTTCTGGGAAGTCGCCCTCTAAAACAACAGGTGCTGTTTTTGTTTCTTCTGATGTAGTGTTTGCTTCCTCTACTTCAGTGGAAGCAGCTGCAGCAGATTGTTGATCACCGGATAGGAACGCATCAATATCTTCTTTTAAAATACGCCCATTGTTACCAGTACCAGTAACTTTTAAAATGTCCACATCGTTTTCACGTGCATATTTACGAACAGAAGGCATTGCAATAATGCGATTATTTGCACTTGCTTCTTCTTTGACTGGAGCAATACCTACCGGTGTCTTTCCAGCCTCTGCTACTGGTGCCTCTTGATTGTTATTGTTAGAAGTCTCTACTGACTCCTTCTCCAAGTTTTGACCACTTTCATAAGTAGCTTGAACTTGCTCCTCTGTTTTCTTTTCCCCACCATGGTCTCCTTTAAACTGAAGATCCTCATAGCCAGGAGCGTCGAGCTTTACTAGTACATCTCCTACAACAGCAACCGTACCTTCTTCTACTAGTACATCTGTTACTTTCCCTTTTACAGGAGAAGGAATTTCAACGACCGCCTTGTCGTTTTGTACTTCACATAAAATATCGTCCTCTTCTACTTCATCGCCTGGTTTTACAAACCACTTAACAATTTCTCCTTCATGTATACCTTCTCCGATGTCAGGTAAACGAAACTCAAATGACAAAGTCCTCATCCTCTCTATAGTAAATAGTAAAAATTATATTAGAACGTTAACACTTTCTTAGCTGTTTCCATTATGTCCTTAGAGTTTGGAAGCCATACTGTTTCCGCTTGTGAGAATGGATATACAGTATCAGGCGCTGTAACTCGAAGCACAGGAGCTTCTAAGCTTAAAATAGCTCTTTCTGTGATTTCCGCTACTACGTTTGCAGCGATACCTGCTTGTCTTTGCGCTTCTTGTACGACAATTGCACGATTTGTTTTTTCTACAGAGCTGATAATTGTTTCAATATCTAGAGGCTGAACCGTACGTAAGTCAATTACCTCTACAGAATATCCTTCTTTTTCAAGCTCTTCTGCAGCCTTTAAGCTTTCATGTACCATCGCACCATATGCAATGATTGTTAAGTCTTTTCCTTCACGCTTCACATCTGCTTTTCCAAGTGGAATTGTATAAGACTCTTCTGGCACTTCTCCACGGAAAGAACGATACAATTTCATATGCTCTAAGAAAACAACAGGGTCGTTATCTCTAATAGAAGCAATTAGTAATCCTTTTGCATCGTATGGAGTAGATGGGATTACTACCTTCACACCTGGGCTAGATGTCATAAGTAACTCTAAGCTATCTGCATGCATTTCTGGTGTATGTACGCCACCACCAAATGGGGAACGAATAGTGACTGGTGCGTTGAACGCTCCTCCTGTACGGAAGCGCATACGAGCCAATTGGCCACTAATAGAATCCATAACCTCATAAACAAATCCAAAGAACTGAATTTCAGGTACTGGACGGAAGCCTTGAAGTGATAACCCAACAGCTAGTCCACCAATTCCAGACTCAGCTAACGGAGTATCAAATACTCTGTCCTCTCCAAACTCTTTTTGAAGTCCTTCCGTAGCACGGAATACCCCACCATTATTACCAACGTCTTCGCCGAAGACTAACACATTTTCATCGTTTTTAAGCTCACAACGAAGTGCATCCGTTATTGCTTGAATCATTGTCATTTGTGCCATCGGTTACTTCGACTCCTTCTCTGTATAGTAAGCTAATTGCTCTTCTAAGTTATATGGATTTTCTTCATACATAATCTTCATTAAGTCTGTTACTTTTTGTTTTGGTGCAGCGTCTGCTTTTTTAATCGCATCTTTAATTTCCTCTTTTGCACGTTCGATTACTTCATTCTCTTTTTCTTCACTCCAAATACCTTTTGCTTCTAGATATTTACGGAAGCGAACAATCGGGTCTTTTTTCTCCCATGCAGAGTCTGTTTCAGATGTACGGTAACGAGTAGGATCGTCACCTGCCATTGTATGCGGTCCATAACGGTAACAAAGCGTTTCAATTAGACTTGGACCTTCTCCGTTCACTGCTCTTTCTCTAGCATCTCTTGTTGCTACATAAACAGCTAGCGGGTCCATTCCATCAACTAATATACTTGGAATACCTGCAGCTATACCCTTTTGAGCAATCGTTTTTGCAGCAGTTTGAAGTTCTCTCGGTGTAGAAATAGCATACTGGTTGTTTTGTACAATAAATACAGCTGGCAAGCGGTATGCTCCAGCGAAGTTGATTCCTTCATAGAAGTCCCCTTGTGATGACCCACCATCACCTGTGTACGTGATAGCAATTGATTTCTTGCCACGTTTTTGCATTCCCATTGCGACACCAGCCGCTTGGATATATTGTGCACCAATGATAATTTGTGGAGGGAAAACGTTTACACCTTCAGGTATTTGGTTCCCCATAAAGTGACCACGTGAGAAAAGGAACGCTTGCCATAAAGGTAATCCGTGCCACACAATCTGAGGTACATCACGATAACCAGGTAAGATGAAATCCTCTTTTTCACATGCGAAATGTGAAGCAAGCTGTGAAGCTTCTTGTCCCGCTGTTGGTGCGTAGAATCCTAAACGTCCTTGACGGTTAAGCGAAATAGAACGTTGGTCTAAGATTCTTGTGTAAACCATGCGCGTCATTAATTCCACTAAATCTTCATCTGATAATTTAGGGTCTGCTTCCTTGTTTACAATTTCTCCTTCTTCATTCAAGATCTGGAACATTTCAAATTTTTCTTCAATCTCTTGAAGCGTTTTCATAGGATCAAACTTCGATGCCTTTTTAGATGCCATTTAGCAACTCTCCTTTTGTTCTGTATTAAAATGTTTTCACGAACCGAGTAATACAACTTCATTTCCACCTTAGTATACTTAAGAATAAATGAAGGGTCAATCATCTAGAATCCTAATATTTTTTTATTAGAAAATTAGAAATATATTTAGCTGTTATAGTTCTTTTTTCTTCCTGTAATATATCAGGAGAATAAAAAAAGCAGTACTATTAAAGTACCACCTTTTCAGAAAACTATTCATCTTGTAGGACAGTAAAAGCTTCTCGCTTTACATCATTTAAACTAGCAGTTAGCTCATTAAAATGATCAACAGCTTGTTGAACAACCTCATTTTGCTTATTTACCTGTTCTACCTGGTCTTGTATTGTCCCAATATTAGCCTCTTCATCAAGTAACATATTATACAAGTCGCCTTGTAAAGCTGTTAGAGCATCATATTCACCGATTAGTTTATCATAAGCTTCATAACGATTTTTTAAGGCATTTTGTACTTTTTTGATACCTTCTTTTTCTACTTCGTCTTCTGTATCAGCAACAAGGGAAGTTAATTCTTCCATCTTTTCCTTCGCAGCTTCTATGGAAGTTTTTTCTTTTTCCACTAGAGCTATGCGTTCTTCCAATATTTTAGCAGTATCTTCCACCTGGACAGCAAGCTCATCCTGTTGATCTTGTGTAAGCTCCATCATTCTTTGAAAATTTGTTTGCTCTTTTATTTCAGTTTCTGCTAAGTCTGCTTGCACATCACGATAATCACTTTCTAATTCATAAATATCTGAAAGGATATTAGAAAGCTTTTGTTCCGTTGTATCACCAAAGGAACACGCAGAAAGGAGTAATAGCATGCAGAAGGGGAAAATATATCTCACTAGTTTCATTGCTCAACCTCCTATCTTCCTTTTAAACTATAATAGTTATGAGATGGAAATTCAACTGAACCATATGCTCTTTTTGTTTAGCTTACGTGTAACTTTCGTTATAATATATATATGAAAACGGAAAGGACGATTGAAATGATTTTAATGAAAGATATTATCCGAGACGGTCACCCAACCTTACGTAAAAAAACAGCCGAGATGACATTTCCATTGTCTGAGGATGATATTAAGCTGGCAAACGACCTTCTAGAGTATGTAAAAAATAGTCAGGACGAAGAAATTGCCAGCAAATATAACCTACGAGCGGGAATCGGACTTGCTGCTCCACAGGTCAATCAAGAGAAAAGAATGTTCGCTCTCCATTTAACCGATGAAAATGACGAACTAGTAAGCTTTGTAGCAGTCAATCCTAAAATAATCAGTCACTCTGTAGAAAAAACCTATATTACCTCCGGCGAAGGATGTCTTTCCGTTGACGAGGTAATCGAAGGCTATGTACCTCGTTATGCGAGAATTACCGCTACCGGCTTTTACCCAGATGGCACTCCATTTAAAAAACGTTTAAAGGGATTACCAGCTATCGCATTCCAGCACGAGCTAGATCATCTAAACGGAATCATGTTCTACGATCATATTAATAAAGAAAACCCTTATGCTGAAATACCAGATGCAACTCCATATAACAGATCCTAAAAACCCTCCTCGGAGGGTTTTTATTCTTTTTAATTTACTTAGAAAGAAAAACGATAAAGACACCTTCTTTTAGTTTCTCAATGGTTACAGAGATGATAGCTTCTTTCTAATTTAAAAAAAGCATTTCGATAAACGCTGTCTCTTTATTGTATATCTTATACATAAAGTACATCAAAATGATTATGGCAAAAAGGGGAGATGACTCGTCGAGCAATTCATCTATAAGAAAGATTGGTTTAAGCGAAAAATTTTCCTTTTTTATAGCAGCAATCTGTCTTCCATGGATTTTTACCTCGACATCCTTATTCCAATTTTCTTCCACTAGTAACTTTTCTCCTTCTATTTCTCCTACGACACAAAAGTAAAGCAAACTGCTTCCAGTCTTATCTTTTAAAAAGTAGTTTTTCCCCCCTACTTCTATCAAATATCTAGCACTCAGAAAATTATAAAAGCCTCTTTTTTTAATTCCCATGGACACCTTATTCCCTTTATTAGATGTAAAGGAAAAAGTATGTTCTTTTTCACAATCCAGGATGTCTGCTTCTCCAATAAAGCCTACACACTCTTGTTCTTCGTTTACCACCTCAAACGCTTTACCTCTGTCAATATACACAACCTCTCGAAAGAAATACTGCTTCAAGTCCCTCTCTCCTTAGACTGTCATACTTATCTAAATCAATCGACTTCCCATCGTTGAATAGCCGTACTAATTTTACGGGGAGGGATGATAAAAGTTCCACCTAACTCAACAGATATCGGAAGAATTTTACATGTATATCAGAATACCGAGCAAAGCCTTTATACTTGAAAAGTAAAACACACTGAATAATCCTTCTACAACGGGCTTGGACAAAAAAAACAAGAGGATCTATTTCGATCCTCTTGTATTTATACGGAGACGATATCAGCTAACCTAGGCATTGCCGAAAGTGCACCCATTCTAGTTGCACACATAGCCCCCATCGAATTGCCAAATGAAATGTATCGAAGCCATTGCTCCATCGTTTGCGGAATACCTTCTTGTTGGATCCTTGTTAATACTCCAGCCATAAAAGCATCCCCTGCTCCAGTGGTATCTACAACTTCTATCTTTTCTACTGGAATGTGGTATCTTTCTCCACCAATCACCGCAAGTGTGCCCTCTGCTCCTAACGTCAACAAAATGACAGGAATATTATATGGCATCAATGCCATTAATCCATCCTCTCTATTCGTTGTTTTCGTCAGGAAGAAAAGCTCCTCATCTGTCATCTTCAAAATATCAACTTGTTGCATGAAATAAAGAATTGTTTCTCTACAAAGCTCCTCGCTCTCCCATCTTAACGGGCGAACGTTTACATCAAAGGACAATAGGCCATTATTAGACTTTATTTCTTCCACTATATTCCTCGTAGTTACTCTTGCTGTTGGATGGAAAAGTGTCCCGGAGCAAAAGTGAAAAACGGAGGCCTGCTGAAAGGCAGCCTGATTAATATTCATAAACCCCACTTGTAAATCAGGAGTTTCATCTATATAAGTGTGAAAGATTCGATCATTTTCAGGCGTTAAATGCACATAAACTCCACTAACACGTTTTTCTGGCACAAATTGACTGAAGGATAGATCAACACCTTCATTCTCCAGCTCTTTGCGAACAAATACCGAGGTCTCATCATCCCCTGTAATTGTAATGAAGGAGACGTCTCCACCTAGTCTTGCGATTCCGGCAGCGACATTCAAAGTGGCGCCACCTAAGAACTTCTCAAAGGTTCTGTTATGATGATCTTCTGCTATATAATCCACGAACGCATCTCCGTAGACAAGTACAAATTTTTTCTTCGACTCTAACATGAAAGTGCTCCTTTAAATTAATCTTAGCTGTTTCATCGCATTAACCAGACCATTGTCGTCTACTGTATCTGTCACAATGTCCGCGATGCTTCTTAGCTCCTCTACACAATTACCCATAGCTACCCCAGTTCCTACATATTGAAGCATTTCCCGGTCATTAAGCCCATCTCCAAAGGCAATGGCATCCTCCACACCCTTTTCAAGATGCTTAAGTAATAGTTCTATTCCCACTGCCTTGGATACGCCTTTCGGAAGAACATCACAGGAATGCTTATGCCATCTGACAAAGGATAGCTCTGGAAAGGCTTTTTCATATTCCTTTTGGGTATCTAAATCACAAAAAATAAGTGCTTGATGAATATCATTAGTTAAATAAAAATCTTCTCCATGGCGAGGAAAACCAATTTTCAACGTGGAAATACTGTTAATTACATGCTCATGACTAGGCTGGTTGGACACCATTTCATGCATGTCCATATAAACAAGCGGCTCGTTACGATTCGTTGCAAACTCCGTTAATCTCCCTAAAACCTCCTTACTCAAAGTCCCTTTATGAATGGTTTTATTTTTGAATTGAACAATTTGTCCATTATAGCATATATATGATTCAATCTTGAGTTGTTCGAAAATTTTTTTTGCGGTAAAAGGAGCTCTTCCAGTAGCAATAACAATCTCATGACCGTTGTGTCTAGCGGTTTCAAATGCATCCTCTACACCAGCTGGTATTTTCTTCTCGTTATCCAAGATAGTACCATCTATATCATAAATCAGTACTTTTTTGACCATAAATAAAAAACTCCCCTGTAAATTATTTGACTTTTCTGCAAAAATACTTTACACACTCTAGTTTTTTTTATATAATAACATTAAGGAGTGAATAGCCATGTTGAAACGCTTAAAAAAGAAACTGTTGCGACGACTCGGCGGAATACTCAGACAAAAAACGATCGCTTAAATGGGCTGCCCTTCAAAAATTGAAGGGCTTTTCTTTATTTTAGGGAAATGGCATGATATTATAAAGAGAATTGATATATTTGAACGTGAAAAAGGAGAGTATACAAATGATTTACAAAGTATTGTATCAAGAAAACGCTAATCAGGTGCCAGTTCGAGAAAATACCAAGAGCTTATACGTTAAGGCAGAATCAGAAAGAGAAGTCCGTGCAATTCTGAAGGATCGAAACTATAACATCGAGTTCATCCAACTGCTTGAAGGTAAACATTTAGAGTTCGAACAAGCAAGTCCAAATTTTCAGATTGTGAATGAATAGTCTATGAAATTTGTTAAAAACGATCAAACAGCTGTTTTCGCGCTTGGCGGACTAGGCGAAATCGGCAAAAACACGTACGGCGTTCAATTTCAAGATGAGATTATCTTGATTGACGCAGGAATTAAGTTTCCAGAGGATGAATTACTGGGTATTGATTATGTTATTCCAGACTACACATACCTAGTAAAAAATGTAGATAAAATTAAAGGACTCTTTATTACCCATGGGCATGAAGATCATATCGGGGGAATTCCATATCTCTTGAAGCAAATCAACATCCCAGTTTATGGCGGGAAGCTCGCATTAGGGCTTCTTCGCAATAAATTAGAAGAGCATGGTTTATTAAGACAAACCAAAATGCATGAAATTGAAGAAGATGATGTCATCAAATTCAGAAAAACGGCAGTAAGCTTCTTCCGCACTACACATAGTATTCCAGATGCTTTTGGTATAGTTGTCAAAACGCCTCCTGGCAATATTGTGCATACAGGTGACTTCAAGTTTGACTTTACACCTGTAGGAGAGCCTGCCAACTTAACGAAAATGGCTGAAATCGGTAAAGACGGTGTACTATGTCTCCTTTCAGACAGTACCAATGCCGAGGTTCCAAATTTCACTATGTCAGAACGTAAGGTTGGAGAAAGTATGGACTCTATCTTCCGTAAGGTTGATGGAAGAATTATTTTTGCAACCTTTGCGTCTAACATCCATCGCCTTCAACAGGTAATCGATGCAGCGGTTCATCATAATCGCAAGATTGCCGTGTTTGGACGAAGCATGGACAATAATATTACCATTGGTCGTGAGCTTGGCTATATCACAGCACCAAAAGAAACATTCGTTGAAGCTAGCGCAATTAACCGCTTGCCAGCGAATGAAGTCTTAATACTCTGTACTGGAAGTCAAGGGGAACCTATGGCTGCATTATCTAGAATTGCCAACGGAACCCACCGTCAGATTCAAATCCAGCCAGGTGATACAGTTGTATTCTCCTCTTCTCCAATTCCAGGAAATAGAGCGAGCGTCAACCGTACGATCAACCTTCTATTCCGAGCTGGTGCAGATGTAATCCACGGTTCACTTAACAATGTGCATACATCTGGACATGGTTCACAAGAGGAGCAAAAGCTGATGCTTCGTTTAATGAAGCCAAAGTTTTTCATGCCTATCCACGGTGAATATCGTATGCTGAAGCTGCATACAGAGCTTGCAGTGGACTGTGACGTTCCAGAAGAAAATACCTTTATTATGGATAACGGTGATGTCCTCGCATTAAGTGCAAACGAGGCACATGTTGCCGGCCGCATCCCTTCTGGTGATATTTATATCGATGGCAGCGGAATTGGAGATATCGGAAACATCGTTTTACGAGACCGACGCATCCTTTCAGAAGAAGGCTTAGTAATTGTTGTAGTAAGTGTAGATATGGAAAAGAAAAAAATTGTCTCCGGGCCTGACATCATCTCTCGCGGATTTGTTTATATGCGTGAATCAGGCACCATGATTAATGAAGCCCAGCAAATGCTAAACAAGCATTTACGCTTCACTATTCAGGACAAGTCCTTAGAATGGTCTGACCTAAAAAATGAAATCACCGATATGCTTAGTCCTTATCTATACGAAAAAACAAAGCGTCGTCCAATGATTTTACCAATTATCATGGAAGTATAAATACTGATAAACTTTAGCTTTTTTAATAGCTAATAAATTTTGAAAAGAAGGCACTTTCTGTCCAATCGGATAAGAAAGTGCCCTTTTTTCATTGTCTGGTCCTAATAGATTGCTAGTCCTACCATTTTGAACGAGAATAAAGTATCCCTATCTGAGAGTAAACCCTCGGCGAATGGGAATAACCGAAAATGCCCTAACAAAATCCCCTGCGGATACTGGCCATACCCTTCTACCATTTTTTGACCGAGAATAAAGTTCCCCTATCTGAGAGTAAACCACCGACGAACGAGAATAAAACCGCTGAATGAGAGTAAAGCTTCTCCAACCGAGAGTATCCAGCTCCTATCCGAGAGTAATAACTCATCGAACGAGAGTAACTCCCGGCCAACCGAGAATAACCGAAAATGATGGAACTAAATCCCCTGCGGACACTTGCCATGCCCTTCTACCATTTTGAACGAGAATAAAGTCTCCCTATCTGAGAGTAACCCCCCGACGAACGAGAGAAACTCCCACCCAACGGAGAGTAACCGAGAATGACTTAACAAAATACCCATAAAACACCAGAACAAAAAAGCGAGTACGTGATGATCCATCGCTCACGTACTCGCTCTGTATTATTTTTCATTGCCATTATGCGAAAACCTTTTTCTCAAATCGAATAATATCCACATCGGCTCCTATGATTATCATTACGTCATCTAATTGAAGGACATCTTGGGCCTGCGGGGATATCATCAAGTTATTACCTCTTTTCACTGCTACTATGTTAATACCGTATTTCGCTCGAATGTCTAGGTCTATAATAGAGTGACCCGCAATTTTTTCATTTACTCTTATTTCCATAATGGAATGCTCATCTGAAAGCTCCAAGTAATCTAGGACGTTATTAGAAAGTATATTATTTGCAAGTCGTATCCCCATATCCCTTTCAGGATGGACTACTTGATCTGCACCTATTTTTTTTAAAACCTTTTCATGGTAATCATTTTGTGCCTTTACAGTTATCCTCTTTACACCAATTTCCTTTAGCATAAGCGTAGTCAGGATACTCGATTGGATATCATCGCCTATTGCAACAATGACGTGCTCAAAATTGCGTATCCCTAAAGATTTTAATACTACTTCATCTGTTGTATCTGCTATGACTGCCTGGGTTGCGATAGAGGAAAATTCATCTACTCGCTCTGATACGATATCAATTGCCATTACATCGGCTCCTTGCTCGATCAGTTCCTTTACGATGCTGCCACCGAAGCGCCCCAAACCTATTACCACGAACTCCTTGCGCATGTTCTTTCCCCCTAGTGCCTACTTGCCACTAGTTTACCACAAACCAATATATACCGTTAAGAAATATTACATCATTTCATTAATTAGGGTAATTAACCGCTGCTCCAATATTCGCAATCCAATTTCACCCGATTGGCGGTGACGATAACTTCCCTTTTTATCAAATAGATAAAAATTAGGTACTGTCTGGTTTCCAAGCAATCTTGTATAGGAAGAATCATTATCCACTAAAATGGGATACATCATCCCTAACCTACTCGCTTTTTCTCTAATTAACCTCAGATCCGTGTCCGCTTGCATTCTTGGCATATGAACTCCCACTACATGGAACCTGCCTTCATATTTTTGCTGAAGTTTTTCCACCCATGCGGCTGTTCCCTCGCAGGATGGACAGCTAACCGACCAAACAAATAGTAGGATTGGTTTGGTCCCTACTAAAGCATCCTTCTCCACGTAACTATTTATCCAGCTTGCTGAGCTCGGAAAAGCTGGTAGACACTCTCTTAATCGCATGACAACCTCTCCTTTTTTCTTCATCCCCTCTACTATATGCAAGGGAAAAAGGAGAAAACGATTTTGCCTTATTAGTCGAAATAATTTATTTTATTTTTTTTATAAAAAGTTGTTAAAGTAAACTTAAAGTTGTGTTAGAATAAACTTTGCTTTAGGAGAAATTACTCTTACAGAGACAAAAAAGGACGAAATACGTATGGAAATAGGAAAAAAAATTAAAAAATTGCGCCTAAAGAAGGGGTTAACGCAAGAAGAGCTGGGTGAAAGAACTGATTTAAGCAAAGGATTTATATCTCAGCTAGAAAGAGATCTTAACTCTCCTTCTATTGAAACACTTTTTTCGATACTGAACGTTTTAGGCTCCAAGCCGAAAGATTTCTTTGATGACGATGTCTCCGAGGAAAAAATCGTTTATGGAAAACACGAACAGACGGTTTATGTAGACGATGAAAAGAAATTTCAACTAAATTGGCTAATTTCGGAATCCAATGAAAATGAAATGGAGCCTGTCAAGATTACCTTTGAAAAGGGCGGACAATTTAGGGAATTTGAGCCCTCCTTATCCCAAACGTTCATCTATGTGTTAAAGGGACGCGTTGAATTAACGTTTGGAAAGCAAAAGCATTTAGCTTCTGCTGGGGAGTCCATCTATTTTGAGGCATCTGAGCAGCATCTATTAAAAAACGCTGCTGAAGGAATCTCCGAGGTTATTTATGTTGTTACCAATTCTTATTTATAAATGGAGGGCTAAAAATGTCAGATACACCTATTATTCGTTTTGAAAATGTCACAAAACATTATGACGAGGATACTACTGTATTAAATAACGTCAACTTTGAACTAGAGCGAGGGAAATTTTACACGCTTTTAGGACCTTCTGGTTGTGGGAAAACAACCATTCTTCGCCTGATCGCTGGCTTCATGCAACCATCAAGCGGGAACATATATTTTAATGGCAAAAAAATTAATAACCTGCCGGCAAATGAAAGACAAGTAAATACCGTTTTTCAAGACTATGCCCTCTTTCCACATCTAAATGTATTCGACAACGTGGCATTCGGTCTTCGCATAAAAAAATTGCCGAAGAAAGAGATAGAGGAAAAAGTAATAGAAGCATTAAAATTTGTTAACCTTAGTGGCTATGAACATAGAGAAATCTCTGAAATGTCTGGTGGTCAGCGTCAGCGTGTTGCCATCGCTCGAGCGATTGTAAACGACCCTGAAATCATTTTGTTGGACGAGCCGCTCTCAGCGCTTGATTTAAAACTTCGTTCTGAAATGCAGTATGAGCTTCGTGAGCTTCAACAGCGCTTAGGGAAAACTTTCATTTTCGTTACCCATGACCAGGAAGAGGCACTTGCCATGTCAGATGAAATTTTCGTATTAAATGCCGGCAATATTGAGCAAAGTGGAACTCCTATGGACATTTATGATGAGCCAATCAACCGTTTTGTTGCAGATTTCATTGGCGAATCAAATATCGTACCTGGAACGATGGTTGCTGACTTCCGCGTGCAAATTGGTCAAAAAGAGTTTGAGTGTGTGGACCAAGGCTTAAACCCAAACGAAAAAGTAGATATCGTAATCCGTCCAGAGGATTTAGAGATCACTTCTGTAGAAAAGGGAAAAATGAAAGTAAAAGTAGATACGCAGTTATTTAGAGGAGTGCACTACGAGTTATCTACTTATGATGAAGAAGGCAATGAATGGCTCGTACATTCTACTAAAAAGGCAGCAGTTGGTGAGATGATAGGTTTAGATTTTGACCCAGAGGCAATTCATGTTATGCGTTTAAACGAAACAGAAGAAGAATTTGACAAGCGTCTTGAATCCTATGGAGAAGACAGCCATGCAAACTAAGCAAAAACGACTGTTTTTAATTCCCTACTACGCTTGGATTTTAATCTTTGTTATTGCACCTATCGCCTTAATTGCCTATTATTCTTTTCTTGATTTAAATGGGAACTTTACTTTAGAAAACTATCAAAACTTCTTTACTTCTGTTTATCTAAAGCTAACGCTTAGTTCCTTTTGGTATGCTTTTTTAATCACACTTTTTTCTTTATTAGTGGCTTATCCTACTGCCTATTTGTTAACGAAAACTAGACATAAGCAGCTTTGGCTACTTTTAATCATTATCCCTTCCTGGATAAACCTATTATTAAAAACTTATGCGTTTATCGGGATTTTTGGACTGTACGGTCCAATTAACGCCTTCTTAGGTGTCTTTGGTATTACAGAGCAGCAAATTTTATTTACTGATTTTAGTTTTATATTTGTATCTGTCTATATTTTTATTCCGTTTATGATTCTTCCAATCTTCAACTCTTTAGATAAGCTAAATCCTTCGCTTATCGATGCAAGTAGAGATTTAGGAGCTTCAAGCTGGACTACCTTTTCCAAGGTAATTTTCCCACTGACGATTAATGGAGTGAAAGCGGGAATTCAAGCGGTCTTTATCCCTTCCCTATCTTTATTTATGATTACTCGATTAATCGCAGGAAACAAAGTAATTACACTAGGTACAGCTATTGAACAGCAATTCCTAGTTACCCAAAACTGGGGAATGGGGTCAACAATCGCTGTTTTCTTAATCATTTTCATGGTCATCGTCATGGCGATTACTGGTCAAAGAGAGAAGGGGGTTATGCCAAATGGAAAAAACTAAGCTTTCCGCTAAGATTTATTTAGCGATCGTCTTTATTATTTTATACACCCCTATCTTTTATTTAATTTTCTATTCGTTCAACAGTGGCGGAGGAATGAATAACTTTGAATCCTTTACGCTTGAGCATTATGGTGCGGTCTTCTCTGATACCAGACTTATTATGATTTTAATCAATACGGTGATTGTCGCATTGCTATCAGCACTTTTCTCTACCGTTATAGGGCTATTTGGAGCTTTAGGGATTGTCTATATACGAAACAAATCCTTACGTAATTCTATCTTGTCCTTGAATAACGTATTAATTGTAAGCCCGGACGTAGTAATTGGGGCATCTTTCTTGATTTTATTTACAACGATTGGTGTGAAGCTAGGCTTTGCTTCTGTTTTGATTTCCCATATTGCATTTAGTATTCCAATCGTTGTGTTAATGATATTGCCAAAGCTGCAAGAAATGAATAGCTCGCTGATTGATGCTGCAGCCGATTTAGGTGCCACAAGAAGAGACATCCTTACAAGAGTTATCATTCCATTTATCAAACCAGGAATTTTTGCAGGATTTTTCTTAGCACTAACATATTCATTAGATGATTTTGCGGTTACCTTCTTTGTAACAGGAAATGGCTTCTCTACACTGTCAGTGGAAATCTATTCTATGGCAAGAGCAGGGATCACTTTAACGATTAATGCTTTATCCGGTATTATCTTCGTTGTTACCCTTGCACTAGTTGTTGGCTACTACTTTATTAGCCAACGTGGAAAAAACCCTATTGGAATGGGGGTAAGAAAATGAAGGAAATCGTAAGAGCTGGGATTGCAATTCTAGTTGCTTCTGTGGTTCTTCTTTTCGTAAACCACTATTTAAACCAGAGCTCTGGTAGAAGCAGCACCGACACGGTGACTATTTTTAACTGGGGAGAATATATCGACCCAGAATTGATCGACCAATTTGAAGAGGAAACTGGCTACCGCGTGGTCTATGAAACGTTTGATTCCAATGAAGCGATGATGACAAAGATAGAGCAAGGTGGTACTGCGTATGATATAGCTGTTCCATCTGAGTATGCGATAGAAAAAATGAAGGAAAATGATTTATTGCTTCCTATTGATCATTCTCTTTTGCCAAACTTAGAAAACATTGACCCGTACTTCCTAGATCTATCCTTTGATCCAAAGAACCAATATTCTATCCCTTATTTCTGGGGGACGGTTGGAGTTGTATATAACCCTACCCTATTAGAGGGACAAACGTTTGACTCCTGGGATTCACTTTGGGACCCTTCTCTAGAAGGTCAAGTGTTACTTGTGGATGGAGCACGCGAGATCATTGGCATGGGCTTAAATAGTCTTGGTTATTCACTCAACTCAACAAATGAAGCAGAGCTGAATGAGGCACTTGAAAAGCTAAACAAACTAACTCCTAACGTAAAAGCGATTATTGGAGACGAGGTAACACAGCTGATGATTAATGAAGAAGCTGCTGTCGCAGTCACATTTTCTGGACAAGCGGCAGATATGATGTGGGAAAATGAAGACTTAGATTTTGCTGTTCCAGAAGAAGGCTCTAATCTATGGTTCGATAACATGGTTATCCCAAAAACAGCTGCCAACGTGGAAGGTGCACATGCATTTATCAACTTTATGCTAGATGCCGAAGTAGCTGCTCAAAACGCCGATTATGTAGGCTACTCTACTCCGAACTCCGGTGCAATGGAGCTATTAGATGAAGAAGTAGTAACAGACGAACGCTTTTATCCACCAGTTGAAGCACGTGAAAACTTAGAGGTTTATAATAACCTTGGGTTAGAAATGTTAGGTGTTTATAACGAATTATTTTTAAAATTTAAGATGGGTTCTATTTAACTCTGTGGTCGAGCTTATGCTCAACCACAGTTTTTTTCGAAAAAAATTATTTTCGTGTCTCGAAAGTTTTTATTCGGTAGCAAATATGTTATTATCTTTAAATGTAGTATTATGTTTTATTGGGAACCAAAGAGGATAGATAGTATAGGATAGATTCGGTTGGTTCACTATAAATAGATAGTTAACAGGCTACTCCGTTTCGTCATATGGAGAGCTGCTATAAGAAATAAACAATATAGAATGAAGGAAGCAGGAATCAACATGGAAACAAAGCAGAATAAATTTGCTCTATATATTTTAATGTTTAATATGTTTATAGCTATGTCCGGTATTGGATTAGTTATACCAGTAATGCCATCCTACCTAGAAACATTCGGGATAGGCGGCCAGGCATTAGGGTTTATCATTGCCTGTTTTGCATTAGGACAATTTATATTCTCTCCCCTAGCTGGAGAACTGTCTGATAAAATTGGTCGAAAAAAACTCATTATGATCGGTCTTGCTATTTTCTGCTTGTCGCAGTTTTGGTTTGGAATGGCAACCCACGAATGGATGCTCTATGCTGCACGTTTTCTTAGCGGGATAGGTGGAGCCTTCTTAGTACCAGCTACCATGGCATTTGTAGCAGATATAACAAGCATAGATGATCGCGGAAAAGGAATGGGATTGCTAGGTGCATCCATGTCATTAGGTTTTATGATTGGACCTGCTCTCGGTGGTTTTTTAGCAGGAGTTAGTTTAACCTTTCCATTCTATGTAGCAGCACTTGCAGCTCTACTTTCATCGATTTTGTCCTTCTTTGTCTTACCGGATGTTAAAAATCCAATAGTACCACCTGTAACAGGGAAGGCTCAAAATAATATACTTTCTCAAATGAAGCAGTCCGTACACACACCATACTTTATTATGCTGATTATCATATTTGTATTTTCATTTGGAATCGCAAATTTCCAAGCTACCTTCTCTATGTATGTAGATCACAAATATGACTACACTCCGCAGCGCATTGCCGTAATTTTAACAGTAGGTGGTTTTGTAGGGGTAATCATCCAAACCTTCATCGTGGATAGATTATTTAAACGATTTGGTGAGCTAAATGTGATTTTATACAACTTATTAGTTGCTTCCTTTTCGTTACTTTTCTTCTTCCTAATCGACAATTTCTGGCTAATTCTACTAGTAGCAACGATTTTCTCTACTGCCACTACGTTAATTCGTCCAGCCGTTAACACTGCGGTCTCAAAGCTTGCAGGTGACGGACAGGGCTTTGCAGCTGGGATGAACAATGCATATATGTCATTAGGAAATATGATTGGACCTGCTCTTGCAGGGACGCTATTTGATATCAACTTGAATATCCCATTCATAGTGGGTACGGTTATCCTATTCCTTGCGTGGGTAATTACGATCATTTGGATGAAAAGAAAACAGCCTGTACTTTAATTTCATGATGTAGATAAAAATAACAGCGTGTCCTTCTGAGTAGTAATTTTGGAAGGACACGTTTTTGCATGGAGGAAAGTGGCGTGCTGGTGTTACCACCGCTGAAGCAATGTTCTATGGAGATATCGGTTAAAGAAGTAATATCGATGGGACAAAACTGTTCCTTTTTGGATGGGTATTATCCTTTTGCATTTATTGATTAGGCTCTGTTAAAGTTTATTGTTGATAAATATTTAAAGAAAAACGGAACTTCCATAAGCTTGGAAGTTCCGTTTGTTTTGTTGTCTTATTAAACTAACGCACCCGTTAGTGAAAAACAATTATAATTTCACAGTCCAAATTTTATAGATAATTTGACCATTTATTTCTGTTTTTTCTGTACAGACATCGATTTGCATATTGTTATAAACTGCCCATTGAGGAAACAGAGATGCTAAATATATAATTACCTTTTCATCAGGTGTTGCATATCCTACATTATTTTTATTACTTAAATAGGCAACAAAATCTGGATATAACGCTTCTGTCCACTCTTTAACTTCAAACTCAGAACCAAAAATACGAGTATCCTCTTTATGACTTCCATTTATCCATTTCATGGAATCCACCTCATTTCTAAAAAGCCACCCTTACAAGTAGCTATTTGTGAGCTAAAGCACCCATTAGTATAAAAAGAATAATTTTTGCTACGACTCAATAATCAATAGAATTAGCTATTTCAACTAAGTCTTCGGGAGTAACTTTATCTAAAACTTGCTTATTGATGCTTAGCATATACTGCCAATGTTCACTTTCAAAAACAAGCACGTTAAAACCTGAAATAGTCATATAAGTGGCTTCATTCCCATTATTTAATTCAAAGGTTTTTAACACATACTTCTCTCGTTTAGGAATGCCGTACTTAATAGGTCGAACATCAATTTTATAATGATTTTCAGAAGATAAATCACTGATAAATTCTACTTCAAATGAGTCATTGGCGTCGCCCTCTAAATCATTAAATCTTCCGAAATGATGAGTGAAACTTATCGAGGGAACTCTAAGTGGTAACTTTAGTCTTTGTTTAAAATGTTTTTCAAAATCCTTAGATGCTTCTTCCACAGTCTTATATCCGATTTCAGGATATATTACTTCATAAGAACTGGATTTATCGTTTGCAGTTGCAATTACTGTCAATAAAAATAACAAACATAATGAAAGCAGGAATAGGCAAATAGTTCTGGTCATTTTTTATACCTCAAAGTATCTTTAGATGTATTATTCCAAGCTTAATGAAAATTATTTATGACACTTCTTATAGAACTAATCTGCCCCGTTTGTTAAAGAAGGAATTCAACAAAAAGAGCGTTAATCCCTTCTTGGATCAAGCCCCCATTTGTCGAATAAGAAAAAGAAGATGCCTAAGTAATTGCCGTTTCTAACCTTCAAATTATTGAATAAAGATATTCCCAACGTATTGAGCATTTCCACTATCTGCATTTATGTCAATCACAATCATATACTCACCTTTTTCTTCTGGTAAGTAGAAGTCTTGGCTGTTTTTTTGATATTCTAAATCAATTTTTTTGTCTTCTTGCCAGACTGAAACACTTATTCCATTTGGATTAAAATCCCCATCTTCAAGGTTTATAGTAACTAACTCTCCTGCATTAAAGTATATAACATCTTGTTTTTTTGCGAATGATTGAATATCCTTCGTTTCTTTATTGTACTTTTCATCATAATTCCAATCTATGTTTGCTTCTGCTAAATTTTCGTGGGAGTTAATACCATTTGGAGTAAACACTGAAACAGTTGGTGGAGAAAAATCATATTCTTCTCCAATACATCCTGTTAATAAAAAGACGCAAAACAAACCTACAATCAATTTGAAAAATGTATTCACATATCTTCACTCCTTCACGTTTTTTGACTACTAATTCAATATAATTTTTAACATTGACACTAATAAAATTTAAATGATTTTACTGTCCTTGTTCAACTAAACCGCCCCTTTAGCAGCATAAGAAAAAAAGACCGCTCTTAAAGCAGTCTAGTTCGTAAACTCTATTCTTCATTGGAATAATCAATAAGGACTTTTTTACAATCCTCACATAGATAAGCATCTACATAATTAATTGAAAAGCGACTCTGATTCGATAATAAAACTGATTCTTTATTCAAACTGGGTTCAATACTCAACTTAGATACTTTTGGTACCCAAGCAAGTCTAGTACCACTTTGTAAATACCCTTTTTTCATTCCACTACCACAGTTTGGACATTCATTCAAAAAAATCCCTCCTTACTGTACACTTTCTAAATAATAACATCATTGTTATGTATTCTCTTAACGATCCCATAAATCCTTCTCCGCTAACCTGCCCCGTTTCTACAATAAGGAGTTCAACATAAAAGGGCATTAATCCTCCTTGGTTTAATGCCCCTGTTTATATCAGAAAAACTTTTTATATAGCTCTCGTCTGAGTGTCCCACTTAAATAAGCATAAATCTTAGTCGTTTCACTCTTTTCATGTCCCATCAAATTTTGAATGACTTCTAAAGGCGCCCCATTATTCAATAAAGTAGTAGCATAACTATGTCTCAGCTGATGGGGGTGAATACTTTTGTTAATACCAGATCTCTTAGATATCCGTTTAATAACATATCTCATTTGAGGAATACTCATCCTATGAGGAGCACGAACTGTCACAAATAAAGCCTCCTGATCGTCCTCTCGTTCGTTCAAATACCTCTTTAGCCAAATATCACACCTAGTATTAAAATAGACTTCTCTCTCTTTATTGCCCTTACCTAATACTATTACGGATTGATTAGAAAAGTTGATAGACTGGCGATTTAAATGAACTGTCTCACCTATTCTGCAGCCAGTTGAATACATAAATTCGAACAATGCATTTTCTAATGGCGTGTAACAGGCTTCTCTTAAATGCTCGATTTCTTCTTCAGATAAAAACTTTGGTATTCTGATATCTAACTTTGGCTCCTTAATCTTAGAAGCTGGATTACCATTCAAAACATTTTCATCTTGTGCCCACCGAAACAATGATTTAATAAAACGTATCCTATGTCCTAAGCTAGCTGCCTTTAATTGTTCAGCAACTTTCCCAAGATATAGCTTTAAAGAATCAGTAGTTATTTCATCAAGAGAAATATCACCCAAATGCCTAATCAACAAGTTTAATTGGACATTATATGCCTTTAAGGTCTGAGGTGAATACCCTTGGATCTGTTTATCAGCTTTGTATAATTTCCAAGCTTCAGATAGTATCATTCTATTACTCTCCTTCTCTATTTGTAACAGTCTAGACAAATAGAAGGGAAGTAATACATCAATAATTTTTAAACGAATGCCCCAGTTAGTTGAATAAGCACCACTAAAAACTTAATTTACTTTATGTGTTTTAATTTTTCTATTCAAACTTAACATACTTACTATATGATACAGTTCACTGAAACTGTTACTGTTTGAAGGGACCGCATAAGACGCTAATCATTAGAGTCACATAAACCAAATCTTTGTCCAGTCTTTTGCACAAACCAGATTCTCCATTCAATTACCTGTATAAGCACTTTTTATAATTAACTAAGACTAAAACTACAGCCACTATTAAATATAATACAGAGGTAACTGTAAGAATATTAAGTACGTTTCCAACTTGAATGCCCATAAAATAATTGAAAAGTTGGTGGATCATAATAGGAATAATGAGATTATGATTCAAGTTATAAATTGCAGTTATGATGATTGATATAGCAACAATGGCACCCAAGAAACAAATGATATATTGCACCAATTGTAATCCAGAGTATCCTGACATAAGCCATAAAGGTGTATGCCAGAAACCCCAAACCAATCCAACGATAATGGCTGATTTTAATGGACTGAATCTTTTTTGCAATTCATTTAATACAAATCCCCTCCACCCTAATTCTTCCCCGAGTGGTCCTAAGATTAAATTGTAGCCAAATACGATAAGAAGTGAAGTCCACGAAGGAGTTAATTGTTCATGTATGGGCAAACCCCACACTTTGTTTGTCATTAAAAGACTACCAATCAAAACCAAAAATTGAATAAGGACGACACACAATACCGTTGATATTCTGATTCTTTCCCTAAATTGGCTTTTTATAAAGTTCCATAGATTCCCTTGAGGGTATATTTTACAGAACATTGTTACGAAGACAAATGTAGCCGTCCATGATGATAGCACTATTAATATATCTACAATGGGCTGAGACTTTAATAGAAACATTGTCAGCCCTATGACAATAAGAAAAACAAAGAACATGACATAGGTCCATAAAATATACTTTTTTAACATTCCACTCAAACCAAACACCCTCCTATATATAAAAAACCAATAGAACAGTTTGAACTTGTTCCATTGGTTATAAAGATAAACTATGGTGTTACCCCCAGGTCAATATCAATAAAAAGTATTTTACTCTTCTTCAACAGGAATATATATTTCTAAGAAGGCTCGTTCTTTGGTATCAAGATATGTAATAAGACGAGTATTAACAAAAGCAACCCCTTTTGGTTTAAGTCCTTGTTCGTTTCCCCATTCTAAAGTAGATTCAAATACTTTATCTTTAATATCATTATTTCCATTTTGATACCTGCCATCCTCAACGATTGTATAGATACATTTAGAATATTGTAAATAACATCCGCTTTTTTCCTTATGTATCGTTTCATGCTTTTCAACAATATACATCCTGGAATCTAGAAATCCGTTTTTATCAAAAGTAAATTTCCTCATGATTTTGCTAAGAATATCATCCTTCATCATATCCATATTTTCCAATATGGTAGGATACTCCAGAAAGGAATAAAAGTCAGAAAACTCATTGATTACTTCATAGATTGGGAATTTCCTTATGGAGTATTGGTTTAAATGTTCTTTTAATTCCTCACAGAATGCTTTTGTTTCTTTTATTTTTTGAAGCATGAATTTATTATTTCGTATGGTTTCTTCTAATTGTTCGGCTTTTATTTCTAATAAAGTTTCCAGTTCTTCTATTGCTCTTCCTTCCTGTAGATTTCTAACTTCTTTCATAGATAAGTTTCTCTTTATATAAAAATCTGCAACCAATAATGTATAAATATCATAATCATTATATTGACGATAATTATTTGATTCATCATGGTTCGGTTTTACAATTCCTTGTTTCTCGTAATACCTTAGTGCATCTCTTGATACACCTAGAATTTCAAATAATTGACTTGTTCTATATGTATTCCCTTCCATTTCATATTGACCTCCTAAAGATATACTATTCATAGAGTAATTATAAAAATTTTACTACATAATCACGGATTTTATTAATATGAGCAAATATATCTTAACAAACTACATAATTATATAGATATCCAATTAAGGATTATCAACCCAATTAATACTAAGAGAGGATTATTTTAATCAATCTTTATTTATATAATAGAACCTTGTGTTAAACGAACAATCTTTTTACAAAACTACAATTAGGTTCTCTTTTTGTATTCTTATTCAACTAACCTGCCCCGTTTGTATAATAAGGAATTAAACAAATAGAGTGTTTTTCAATAAAAAAACTGTAAGCATCAAAGTTGTATAAACAATATTCAAAGGAAAACCCACGAAAGACACAGCATTTCTTGGATTTCTGTTTCTTTCCAAATTTTGATTTGTGAATATTATTTAAGTTTATTTTGTATAGTTTATAAATCCTTATTTCACTAAGAACTGTTAATCCACGTTAAACGAAACAGCTACTCTTTTACTTTTTCTCTCCTCATTGCTGTTAACATGGAATCTAAAAACAACCCTATAAACACCCTCCTGTAAAATAGATGGCGGGATTTTCTGTTCCATTTCCTGACCAAGTTCTAAAACATTTAATTCATCCAATGTTACTGCATCACTATCTGCCGCAACCCAAACGTTATCTTGTAAGTATTCCAATATAGTTCCTTCCCCTGTGTAGTCCACCAATGTTTCGCCATCATTTCTTATTGTAATAACTGGCGTCTCTCCCTGACTGTATCTTTCTTGTTCAACAAATATAGAAATGGAAACATCTTTACTTTTATATGTTGAGTTTATAGTATCCACTTTACTTTGATTTCCGCTGTCTGCATGTTTACTTAGATTTTCTTTATAATTGGATTCTTGCTCCTTCTCTACTTCGTCGCTATTTTGACAGCCCAATAAACCAATTGACATTAATACAATCGTTAATAATAAAGTAATATTTTTAATCTCACATTCCTCCTTTCTTTATTAGTCCCTTAAAAATATAAAAGGTTACAATTGTCTGCCTTTTCTAATTTAAGTTTCTACTATACATACATTCCCAAAGCGGTCTTTGGGGTCTTTAACGTTGTAGCGATTTGTGAGAACGTAAAAAATAATAATATAAAATAATAAGTCAAGTTACCAAACCGTCGTTTGGTAACACTTCTTTACGTGTAAATCTGACGATAGTCCTTGTTGCACTAAACTGCCCCGTTTGTACAATAAGGAATTCAATAAAAAGATTGTTAATCCCTTCTTGGATCAACGCCCCCGTTCGTATTATAAGGTCAGCCAGAGAAATCTGGTTGACTATTTTTTATTCAATTTATAGATTGATAGTAGCCGGGGTAGAACGGACGCCCCCGTGGGACTTGATCCCGACAACTAAACTGTTCGCCCTCTACTTGTTAACACATGATTAGGCTGGTTGGGACATGGTGATCCCGTATAACAAGCGAAGATATGAATGACAAGGTAGATAGAGTTACTACGTTTAGGAGGAGATAGTTTATGAATCCAGTTGTTGGTCTGGATGTCGCAAAAGGTGAAAGTCAGGTTCAAATGTTCTTGGATAAAAAAATGCCCTATAAAAGCAGTGTGAAGGTTGAGCATACGGTGGAGGGTCTAGAAGAGTTACACGCTTATTTACTAGATTTAGAGCGTCAAACAGGGATGAAACCACCAGTTGTATTGGAATCAACGGGTCACTATCATGCGCCAGTTGTTCAGTTTTTAGAAGGAAAAGAGTACATTGTCATTATCGTTAATCCGTTAGTATCTTATCGAGCTAAAAGCTCTAACTTACGAAAAACGAAAACAGATGTAATAGATGCCTATCATTTAGGCGAGCTGTATTACAAGGAGGATTTAGAACCTCAGAAAAAGCGTGGGGTTCAGTTACTAAACCTTCGGCATTTGACAAGGCAACATGAAAATATGACTAGTATTATGGTTCAAACAAAGCTTCAATTTCAAGCCATCTTAGATCAAGTATTCCCTCTGTACAAAGGAGTTTTTGGTGATTTATACGCCGAGGTCTCCTTAAAGACCTTACAGGCCTACCCTACCTCTGAATCAGTCCTAGAATCAGGTGTAGAGGAGATTGCACAATTTATTGATGCGCACTGTAAGGCACGTTCGTCTAAATGGGCGTTTGAAAAAGCCGAAGCATTAATCCAAGCTGCAGAACGTAATCCATTTAAATCAACGCTTTATCAAAGCCTTTTAATTAGTTTAAATATGTATATTGATTTACTTCAAGCGTACCACCAACAGCTTTCTACGTTGGAGCGTGAGATTGATCAGTTAGCGGCACAACTTGAAGAATATGAATTACTCCAATCAATTCCCGGCGTAGGAGAAAAAATCGCAGCCACGATTATTTCAGAAATTGGGGAAATTGATCGGTTTAATCATCCGAAAAAGTTAGTAGCCTTTGCGGGGCTTGATCCAAGTGTGTTTGAATCTGGTCGTTTCAAAGGCACGAAAAATCATATCACTAAACGAGGCTCTGCAAGGCTTCGCCACATGCTTTTTACAGCAGTTCGCTGTTCCATTCGAGATAGTCGCAAAAAGAAAACAACGGATGAAACCATTGCACGAAATAAGCGATTACGAGACTTCAACGATTTAAAACGTGAAGAGGGCAAGCCTTATAAAGTAGCCATTATCGCATGTGCTAATAAGCTTTTACACTGGATTTATGCGATGTTAAAAACAAAAACACCGTTCCAAGAAACGCTTTAGTAACAACTTTTTCAAATAAAACAAAAACCTTCCAAATTAGATTCGGAGGGTTATTTGCGTTGCACATTTTTAGTATAGCATGAAGTAATTTTTATTTTAAAAGATTTTTATTGACAATCTATTAGCTGGTTTAGTGTAAGTACATTCTTTCACAAAGTTGATTTCCCTTAATGAAATAAGGAAGCTATTTATTTCTTTCATTACAGGAATGCTGCCCCTTTAGCCTCATAAGAAAAGACATTCAATTCGAAAGTAACTGGTTTAGTTTAATCTAGTTTAATCAAAAAATTTAGAGACTGTTATTATTTCTTCTGTAGGAGTCAGCGTTGCTTCGGCAATACTCTTGCTACTGTTGGCTAAGTATTTCTTAACCAAGTGGTAACCAATTGTATATCCTGCATTCTCTGATAAACCAACTGGATGATACCCTCGTTTTTTAGCAACCTCATCCCCAAACATATAAGCTGCTACTTCACCAAAACCTTTAGTCTTTCGTCCCTCTTTTATCACTTCAATTGAGTATGCCATCTCTTCTTTATCAAAATCTACAATCCAAGGTCCTATAAGCTCTCGCCCGTACATTTCTTCAGCAAAACATTCGGCTAAGCCTTCCAAGACTATATATTCTTCCACGGTCACATCACCGTGATTAAATGGCTCAAATGTAAAACGAACATTATGATTAAACTCGTGTGCTAAAGCAGATTTTAATCGTTTCTTATTAAAATCATTAGGAATAACCATTAGCATAATATATCCTGGTATTCCACCGAAGCCTGAATATCCATTATTTACTTTCATTTCTTGACTATCATCATCTCCTAAAAGAATACACACGTTGATTTTTTTTAGCGGAATCAAATAATCTACCTTTTCAAATTCATAAATTCCTTTTAAAATAACTTCTTGATATTCATCAAAAATTTTAGATTCTATAAGTTTTGGTAAATTATCTTTAACTTGTTGAATAGATTTTCTTGGAGTCCAAATTCCTAACATCTCCGATGCCATAACAACATCGTATCCATTGGGTTGCGTTGCTTTTAATGGTACATTTAAATAATCCCACATTGTTTTCATTGGTTGCATTAATTCATATCGAAATGAATTCTCATTAACATTCCCTAATAAACACTTATCATAGAAATCTAAGCTATTGATTAAATTGATTGTTACTTTTTCCATAGTATCCCCTCCTTATCTAACAGCTTAATCCTTGACGTTCCGTTAATGTAAAGATTTTAATCACTTATTGCGATTAACTTCAATTACTTAGTCTAGCTTCTATACAATTCATTATTGATATGGTTCATCGAAATAAATATTAAATTATTGATTTTCCTCGCTACGTCTATCTGTATTGAAAAATGAATAAAACAAAACATCCTATTCAACTAACCTGCCCCGTTTCTACAATAAGGAATCCAACAAAAAGAGCGTTAATCCTTCCTGGATCAACGCACCCGTTAGTAAAAGAACATCATTTCACAATCTTTCCAATATCCGCAATATCATTTAACTTACTGTGCAAGTGGGTTTTTATATGTTGAAAGTGTAGTTAAAGAAGTTTGAAGATATTTATATTCCCAGTTTATTCTTCTGGTTCCCCGATTAAATCCAAAATATAGTTATAGTCAAAAGTTGAATCTTCAATCTTATAATATCCACTTTTGAAACCAGGAATGGAGGAACTAATTCTAATTATATCAGGTGTATCTATAGATATATCAGAAATTAATATTGTATCAGATGCAACAGATTCTCCAAACTTTAACCTTCCATTGTAATACGTATTACTTTCATTGTTTTGCATTTCAATTGCAGTCTTATCTTTTAAAGGTTTTAAGTTTAAGCTGCCGAGATACTCCAAAACTTTCTTACAAGCGTTTGGATCTTGGCATTTTACATTAGTTTCCTCACCTTCAGGAAGGTTTTTGGTGATTATAAATTCAACATAGCTCTCAGATTTATATTCCTCAATAGGATTATGAGAAATATTATAATATATAAAATTAGTGTAAATATAAATAGAAGATAATGAAACAATAATAATTGCCATCACTAGATATATAATTTTTTTCATTTTATTTTTCCCCTCCTTTTCTTTTTGGAATAAATTACATCAACTAAAATCCCTGAATATTCCAATAACTAATTTTAACTTTTCTACAGACTTAGTTCAAGCACCATAATAACACCGACATATAAACCATCGGCATAGTTGCTTCTTTTCTTTTTGAACTAAACTGCCCCGTTAGTTCTATAAGAAAAAAGAGTTACCTAAGTACCTCATGAACTTTAACTACTCCTCTACTGCAAAAAGGATAAATAAAAATCAATCACCCTTTTTATTATTATGAACTAAGCTATGGAGCGTAAATAATAATTCCATCAAAAACAAAAAATTATAAGCCATATTACCTTGCTCGTACATGTAACGAAAAATCATATATGCTTGACCAATTTCATCAAGTTCTTGTTCGAATTTATCTATGGAAATATTTCCACAAGGGTGCTTTTTCTTTAAATCATCTTGTGTTTTCTCAGGTAATTTCTTAAATAATTTATAGAGATTATGTTCCCTTCTGCAATCAATATTCTGAATTAAAAGCAAGTATTTTAAATATAGTTCACATGCAAATGAAACGTTTGTTAAAAAAGCGTTCCTATAATCATTCAGAATCATATCCTTACATCTAATTGATACTTCAAAATACGCATTCGCTTCGTTGAGACAGTTTTCTGACCATCTTATATAATCTTCATCTGATTTCAAATCTGTCTTAGGATTTTTATGCATTTTTAAGTAAGCTGTCGAACGATTTTCTTTTTCCATAAAATTCACTCCAATAAGATTACATTTTCTTGTTTACATAGACAAATAAATAATCTTATAAATTGAAACACCTCAGAAGTAGTTAAAATGCTTACTCAACTAAATGAACCGATTGTGAACACAAATTAAACAACACTCTTCAACTAACCTGCCCCGTTAGTTGATTAAAGAAATAACCTTAAACAGAAAACTTAGATAATCCAAGTGTATCATATGTTTCAGCACTTGGAATTAAATTCCTTTTTTAAATATCATATTGTTCACCGTAACTTCATTTCTCTGTTGATAGATGCTTTCTAATATTTTAAACCACTCAAGGTAATTGTTTTAGATATTTGGTCGCCACACCGTTAAAACTCTGTTTCCTGTTAGCCGTCGGGAAAGCGTCCGACACCGTGGAACTTGAGGTTCAAAAAAGAAAGAAGTTATGATTCTAATCATAATATAGAACCATGTCTGCTTCTCATTTGATTTATCCCAACCCTCCTGCTTTTAATGATGAAGGAGTTCTTCATTCCTACATAAAATAACATTTTTCAGACTTCCATATTTCTATTACGAGGGAGAAGAAAATATGGTAAGGTAGAAATTCATTCATACGTGATTTTGGAAGGAGAAAGATATGCTAGACGTAAGCGAAAGTAAATTAGTGCAATATGTCGTCCATCATGTGAGTGACAACTTGATCTTGAGTGATGAGGCAGAAAAAGAACCTGAAGTGCTACTGGAAGCAGCTTTTACACAATTAGCCTTCCACAAAATTGATACTGACCAGCAATATGAATTTTTTCATGAAACCGAAATTGGGTTAAATGAAATATTTACTTATATAAATTCTGTTTTTTATTCAGCAGAAAATTTCTTGAAGCAATCTAGAAATATAGCAACTCATCTTCATAGTGTTTCTCAACACTCAAATATTAAAGAAGGTGAGCTTTTCATTGGCTTGTTTGAAAATTGTTTTTGGCATAATGAAACAACGAAGGCGATAGCCATTGTAAAAATTGAGGATAGAGAAATGTATCTCGATGTGAAGAATGAAGAAAACAACATGAAAATCCATGGTGTAGACGGAATCAATGTTAAAAAGGCGAACAACATGGCAGTTATCGTTGACAATGGTCCAGACAAATCACCAACTGTCTTCATCAAAACAAAGAAAAAGGAAGACGTAGTATATTGGCAAGAACGCTTCCTAAAGCTTAAGATAGCAGATGAAAGCTTCTACAAGACAAACCTTGCCTTAACGGAGTGTAAGAAGTTTATTTTAAAGGAAGAGAGTTTCTCTAATACCGAGAAACTTGGGTATTTGAACAAAACGCTCGATTATTTCCGAAAGGAAGAAGAGTTTGAAGTAGACGACTATGTAGAAGCAGTGTTTGATAAGCCTGACCCTGTCCAAAAGGATATTATTGTGAATGCAGTGAAGCCATACGAGACCGTCATATCAGAGGGAGCTATCGTAAAAGCGGAAAAGAGCTATAAAAGAAAAATAAAGCTAGACTCCAGCATTGAAATACAGGTAAATGTGCAAAACGTGGAGGAAGTCGAGCAGTTGATTGAACTTGGCTATGACGAAGCAACCAATCGAAAATATTATAAAATCTATTTCCAAGAAGAAGCATAAGAGACTAGAGAAAAAAGGACTTACAATTGAATCGTAAGTCCTTTCCTTTTTTACTATTATCGGTCACTACTGAGCGAAGTAGTGGTGCACTTCATCGCAAGATGATACTCTATTATCGCAAGTCCCTTCCTCAGGAGAACCTCAGCGCAAGATTGACCTGCTTAATCGCAAAATACCCTCGGTTAATCGCAAGATCCAACAGCATAATCGCAAGCACTAAAACCCCACATAAAAACCCCATTGTTAGACCCAGCTAACAATGGGGGTTCTAATTCTCCTGCTCTCGCTTTCCACCAGCGGACCAATTGGCATTCTATCTCTATTTCTTCGCCTTTATCAGCTGCTCCATGTTGCTTGTAATAACTGGCTCAGTTCGTTCTTCCACTTTCTTTCTTCGGAAAGGAGACAATAATAGGGCGAAACCAAACCTTCTGATTGTTATATCCAAGAAAAAGAGAATGACCGCAAGCAAGATTAAAAACTGCTGGATAGATTGTCTTTCGCTGCTCTTGTTATTCATTTCCCGGAAAGCTTCCGCTTCAGAAGTTAGTACCTTACCTCCTGTACTGCTTGCAATTATATCAAGCAAATCCGCGTTTGGCTTTTGTACCTTATATTCCTCACTGTATGGGATCGAGATTCCGGCTTGGTAAATTGCATTCTCTTCATTTGATATTCGGAAAAATACTAAGCCCGGATCGCTATCGACAGTTACTCTCGATTTTCCAGGAGATAACGGCTCAGAGTTGACCGGTAGCTCCTCTCCTTTTTCATTCACCGCAGCAACTTCAATAAATGAAGATTTACCGGTAGGATCTGTGACTGTATAGCTTCCGTCACTAGCCTTTTGAATTGTAAAAGGAACCTCGCTATAGGAAGGAAGCAGACGAGACACTGCAGTGTTCCAGAAATCTCCCCAGTTCTCCCATCTTGCGAGATCTCCACTCCATTCCCCTGTAGAATCAGAAGTAAATGCAATCGTTCTACCCAGGCCGTACATCCATTCCGCTAAAACCGGATCCTCTTTTTCACTTTCCGCTACAACCGAAGCAGTTTGCTTGGCTGTGGTAGCGATATATGCATTCATTTGAGGTACCCCATTCGCAAATAGGCTGGTCCAAGAAGGCTCCCCATAGATGATTGGATAAAATGGATTATCCTCAATATACGTTCGGGAGATCATCGCAGTTTCTCTCGCCATAATGGAAGGTATGGTCGATTCGTCTGCCACATCATAAAAGGTACCGGAGCCCCAATCTGCAAGATTCTCTAGGAGGCCTCTATCCGCATCCTGTCCTACCGCAACGGTGGAAACAGTGATATTTTTCTCGCCAGCGGTTTCTAACAGCTCAGAATATGCACTATTAGATGCTGACTGGCCGTCTGTCAAAAGGATAATATGCTTTCGCTGAAGCTTTAATTCTGCAAGATTCTCAACCGCTAAGGCTAAGCTCGTATAGATTTCGGTTCCGCCGCCTACCCCGACAGAGAGAATCGTATCCACTGCTTCTTCCTTGTCCTCTATGGTTGCAGTTTCAATGATTTCCCAAGGACGATCATCAAACGCAATAAAGCCAAGGGTATCCCCTTCTCTCAATAGCTCAACCGACCTTGCGGCTGCCTCTTTTGCATACTCCATTTTGGAGCCGGACATACTTCCGGATCTATCCATTACGATTACTAGTCCCAGGGACGGCAATTGCTCCTTCCCCTTCACTTCCATCTCTACCGGCAACAGTTTTTCGATAGGCGTTTTAAAATAGCCTCCAAGTCCATAGCTTTGATTGCCTCCAACCATCATAAAGCCAACACCGAAGTTTTTAACCGCCTGCTCGATTACTGTCATTTTCTCCTCTCCCACGACGTGTCCTGGCACATTGTCAAAGATGATTGCATCATAAGCGAGATAATTAGATAAATCGTAAGGTAGTGCACTAGCGTCTATGACATCCGTGCGAATTGCCTGTTGGTCTATTACAGTTGCGATATTTGAATGCTCTCGCTCATGGTTGACAATCAATAGACTTGGAGAGCTCTCCACATTTGTTACGCTCGTCAGCTTATTGTTTTCAATCAGTCCGTCGCCTTCTATCACTACCTGAGCATCGTATTTCAGTAGCCCCTCACCTTTTGCAGAATTTCGGAATGTGTAGCTATTCGTTCCCTGCTCAATTACAATTGGCTCTCGGAACAAGAGCTCGTCATTCTGGAATAATAGCAATTCCCCCTCTGCATTTTGGGTTGCTTCCAGTGTGACGTTGAGCTGCTGCTGTTCCCCTTCAAATGCAACTGGTGGAGTTTCAAATTCCGTAATTGCTACATCCTCCGAAGAGACTCGCTCAATCGGCACGACATCGATACTAATATTTCCTCCGGAGATTTTCATCAGCTCGTCGTTTACAGATCCAGCTGTTTCATTTCCATCAGAGAAAAGCACAATTCTAGTTGCTAAATTAGAATCCACAATGCCAGTTGCCAGCTGCAATGCTCTGGCAATATCCGTATTTCCTGGCTCCTTCATCGGAGAGAAGACTGGTAGATTTACTTTGCCATCCGTAATAGCAACCTCCGATTGGAAATCCTCCGCAAAGGTGTACACCCCGACGATATGAGTTTCCTTTTTCGATTCCAAGCTCTTTTCAATCCAACGTACTACTTCCTGCTCAGTGCCTTGAACAGATGCTGATTTATCTACCAAGAAAAGAACCTGTTCTTCCTTGACTGGGAGTAGAAGATAAAGATTTGTTAGGCCAAGAATAAGACAGAGAATCGCCACGATACGAAGTACGAATACCGTTTTCCCTTCCTTCCGGAGCGTTTTCTTATGCTTGATCCAAAACCAAACGAAATAGAGGACGATTGGGATGAGCAATAAAAAATATAGTGGTTGGTCAACTCTTAAATCCACGTCTTCTTTGCACCTCCCACTCTATGACAAATAAAACAAGTAACACGATTAATAAATAAGGTACAAAGGATTTTTCCTCATATGCCTTCTGTTTTTCTACTTCTGCTCCACCTATTGTATAAGAGCTACCCTTAACTATATTTTTTTCATTTTGGGAAATAGCTACAGAAAAGCTTCTTTCCTCTCCACCTGATCTTAATACATATAACCCTGGCTTTTTAGGAGCAATAAAGGATCCTCCATTTTCAATGGAATACTCATAGGAATCATCCATCGTGTAGATTTCCCATTCATTTGTTCCACCAAGCGATAGTGGTCTGCGTTCGTTTGGCGAGAACGTCCCAAGATATGCATTGCCATTAGAAAGCTGTTCCTTCACACTCCACATAAACAACGGGAAGGATGGGTTCAGTGGCCAGTCTGTCATTTGAATATCTGCTAGTACGACAATATCCCCTCGTGGTGATAGCTGGATAAAGGGATCCTCTCCCACTCTAGCAATCGTTGTATAGCCTTCTATACTTGGATAAATACTATCCACGTATATATTGCTTAAATCAGCAAAAGAAAAGAGTGAATGCTCCTCCATGGAAACCGAACCACTTGCCTCTTTTGCTATTTCATCGTTTCTTCCAATAAATAAGGAAGGGTTCTTTATCTGGTCTATCGAGCTAAACTGATTCGTCACGAGCACTCCATCCTCATCAATCATATTAATTTGCTCGGTTGGAACCGTACTGACATTTATATCAAGGGATTGAAATGCAGTCCTCACCAACGAATGCAGACTACCATCCACATAGACATTAGATAGCTGCTCCGCCATATAAATAGGAATTTCATTATCCAAGGCATAGGAATCTGCACTCTCTATTTTTGCCTTCAGATAGGATGAGCTTGCTAGATCATCAAAGGAAAGAGTGGTCGTCTCATTAGCGGCAATGGTTACCTTCTCTCTTTTAACTTCCTTCTCTTCATTTGAAATAATCAGAGTGGTCGTCTGTTCCTTATCTGACTGATTTTCAATCTGAATTAAGGCGGCAATTCCATTATTCGTTTTCGTTGCTCCAAATCGTTTAATCGATAGATTGGTCACCTCAGCTTGTATGCCTCGTACATTCCAAGTGACATTTTCATATTGTAAAGGAAGAGCCTGCTTATCTAGGTGATCTGTAAATACATAAACCGATGTAGCCTTCTGTTGAAAAAAGGATTGCGCAAAATCCAATGATTTGGGCATATTCTCTTCCTCATAGGTTAACGCAAGCTTTTCTATCGCTTCTTTTATTTCCTTTATATCCGTACTTTGTCGTACGACCACTTTAGGTTGGTTGCCCGTGGTAATCAAGGTAAAAGGTTTATCTGATAATTGCTCGGTTAACTGAAGCATTTCTTTTTTATGTATTTCAAGTAAGCTTTCTCCCTCCACAGAGGTTTCCATCGTTGCAGAGGTATCGACTAGGAAAATAACTTGTTCCCCAGCCAGAGCCTCCGTTTTCCAAAATGGCTGAAGAAGGGCAAGCACCAGCAGAAGCATTGCAAGCATCTGTAGATAAAACAAGGCATTTTTTTGGAGATGCTTCAAATAAGGAGATGCCTTCGTTTCCTTCATTATCTCCTCCCAAAAGAGAGTAGAGGAAACAGCCTGCTTTTTATATTTTTTTCGAAAGAAATAATACAAGAGAACCGCTAATGGAAAGATAAGTGTCCATAAATACGGTAATTGACTAAACCCCAAATTTGCTCACCTCATTGTACCCAGTTTGCTCGCATTAGCTGATGAAATAAAACATGGGAGACCCCTTCGTTCGCATTCACCTGCTGAATTCTCACACCATATTTTCTACATAATAATTCTAAGCCTCTCTGGTGCTGACGCATTTCTTTTTCATAGTTTTCCAATACTCTTGGAGACATCGAAATATTGAGTTGCTGTGCTGTTTCCACATCTTCCAGTTGTACATCTCCCAAAAAGGAAGGAGAAAGCTCTTCATCCGTCACTACTTGGAGAATTCGTATATCTCCAGCAAATTTCGGTAGCTTTTGCAAAAGTGTTTCCCAATATTCAAGCTTTTCTAGGCAATCAGACACGATAAATAAAACGGTACTATCCTTTGGCAAATGAGATGGGACAGACTTCGCAAAGCTATTCGTCAGCGTCGGCTCCGGTATATCGGACACAAATTTCGTGAACGCCTGTCGGTAGGTTGCTCCCTTTCTTCTAAAAGGTAGAACCTTCTCCTCCGTAGCCACAGAGAATGATAGTCGATCATCCCTCTGCAGCACAATCATGCCCAAAGAAATAACTAGCTGCTTCGCAAAGCTCCACTTTAGGGTACCACCCATCGATTTAGTAGAATCCAGTAGAATATGAACTCTCATTTCCTGTTCATCTAAAAATCGTTTAATAAAGTATTTATCCGTCCTTGCATACACATTCCAATCGATTTGACGCACATCATCCCCAGGATTGTATTCACGAAAATCAGAGAAGTCAAGGGATGCACCAAAACGCTGAGAGCGATGGGACCCTTTATGCTGTCCACGTAGCTTTGACTTAGTGGCAATAGATAGGCGACTAAGCTTGCCTGCCCAATCTCTCGGTATTAAATGCTCACTACTCATACCGATTGTCCTTGTTTGATCGTTTGTAGAATAACCTCAATTAAATCGTCAGCGGATTTACCTTCTGCTTCTCCTTCATAATTTAAGAGCAGACGATGTCTAAGTACCGGCTTAGCCACGGTTTTAATGTCCGCAATCGATACATGATATCTTCCAGCAACTAATGCACGAGCCTTTGCAAGCTTAATCAAACTTTGTAAACCACGAGGACCGCTGCCATACTGAACGTATTGTTTAACTTCCGGTACACTTGTAGAATCAGGATGGGTAGCAGTGATAATATCGACAGCGTATTCTAGCATATCATCCGCAATTAATACTTCTTTGACCATCTGCTGAGCATGAATTAATTCCTCGGCATTCATGATTTTTTTAAGCGAAATTACCTGAGCTCCTGTCGTTCTCTTCATAATTTCCATTAGATCTTCTTTGGTTGGATAGGAAACGAGTATTTTACAGAGGAATCTATCCATTTGCGCTTCTGGTAGTGGATAAGTTCCCTCCATTTCAATTGGATTTTGAGTCGCTAAAACAAAGAACGGCTTATCCATTTGCTTTGTTTCCCCAAGCACAGTAACAGTTTTTTCTCCCATTGCCTCTAAAAGCGCACTTTGTGTTTTGGGTGTAGCACGGTTTATTTCATCCGCAAGCACCATTTGACTGAAAATAGGTCCCTTTTGGAATGTAAATTGTTGCTTGCCGTTCTCCATTCTTTCAATCATACTAGTCCCTGTTATATCCGATGGCATTAAGTCAGGCGTAAATTGAATACGAGAGAAGGAAAGATCCAGCACCTCGGATATCGTTCGGATTAACATCGTTTTCCCAAGACCCGGAAGCCCTTCTAGAAGAGCATGGCCGTCTGCTAGCACACAATAAATAGAAAACTCCACTGCTTCCCTTTGCCCAACGATAAATTGGCCAATTTCTTCTCGAACTTCTTCGAGTCGCTTACTCATTTTTACGTATTCCTCTGTTGTTAACGTCATATGCTCCTCCTAATTGTTTTCTACTGAAGAAAAGTAGTCTTGAACAATTCTTTGTAAGTCAGATGGTAGCTGCATACGCTGGGAGCTTTTGAGGTAGGAGTCACTGTACTCATTAATTACCTCTTCATAAGGTCTTACAGTCCCTTTCGTTACTGGGCCCTCTGCCTCCTGCTCGCTAGCTGCTTGCCCTTCTCCTAGCTTTCCTCCATCCACGCTTGTGGATCCAGAGCCTCCGATTCTAGAAGGGATGGAAAGTAAATCTCTTCCCCCTGAGCCTTGACCAGCTCCACTACCACCCTGACCTGAACCGGAACCTGAGCCAGATCCTGAACCTTGACCCTGTCCTTGACCCTGACCCTGCCCTTGACCCTGTCCTTGACCCTGTCCTTGTCCTTGACCTTGTTGTCCCTGCCCTTGACCTTGTTGACCCTGTCCTTGTTGGCCGCTTCCCTGTTGCCCTTGGTTTTGGCCAGCCTGACCGTTTCCTTGCTGGCTTTGTCCCTGTTGAGTATTACTGTTGCTTTGGTTATTAGTACTCTGACTGTTTCCTTGAGCTAAATTTCCAGCGTTGAAGGGAAGTCTTTTCCCCATGTTACTTAGGGAGGTTTGAGCGTTTCCTGCACTATTCGCAAGAGACTGATTTGCATCCTCTAACGCTGCTAGCTCTTTTTGCTCCTCGGCTGTTAAAGAGGATTCACCAGAGCCCTCCTCCGAAAGCTTCTTCTTTTCCTCTAACTTTTGCTCCTTTAACGCTAGCTCTTTCTGCTTTTTCACGATCTCCCGTAGAGCTTCCTCTGCATTTTCTGCATCCTTCAGCTTTTCCTTTAACTCTTGGACCTCTTTTTTCACAGATTCGGGGAGATCTTTTTTCTCCAGCTTCTCTATCTCTTTTTTCATTTCTTGAACAATTTTCTTTTCTTCCTCCACATCCTTCGCCTCTAACTGAGTTGCAGATGGAAGTGCGTAAAGAACAAGCACGAAGGCCAGCATCAAAAGCATCCCGAAGAATGTTTTCGGTTTAAAGAAGAACTTCTTCCTCTTTTTAAAGCCTTCATACGCCTGCTTACTATCCGCCAGTGCCTTCTGTACAAGCCCTTTTGCTAAATCGGACGTTTCTTTTAAAAACGAAACAGCTGAGATAAGAAGATTATCCTTAAAAAACGAATCCAACTCTCGGATAGCAGCATCTGTCGATGGTCTCTTCCAAAATGCATAAACACATACAGAAAACAGCACGACACTTCCCGAAAGCAGTGCAATCTCGAGATAAAAAGGTAAGACAAACAGTCTGGAAATTAGCAGAATAGCAGCACTCACTGCTAATCCAAACAACAGACCTGTTTGCAGCATTCTGATAACATATTCGAATGTAAGGCTGCGTTTTGCCTTCTTAATGAAATCGATTAGGTGATTTCTGCTATTCATCTATTTTCCTCCTTGTTATTTTTTATCCCGCATTAAGGGACAGTAAGACTCCCACTTCAAGATGGCAAAAGAAATGAGACGGCTAAGTGGAAGGTCAACTGTCCCTAAAAGCCCGATTGGTTCAACTAATGCTTGGTGGGGGATAAAGAAACCCCCCACCAATCAAAGTTTCACTTTATTTTTGTTCATTTTTACGCGAAGCTTCTTGACAGATATAAATACAGTTAAAACTGTTAGTAGAATATAAAAAATTGCATACGTTGCCCAAACTGGAAAATCGATATTAGTAGTTTCATTAATAAAATCATTAGACCCTGGAGTAACCAATGTCATCATAAGGACAATTGGATTGATACCAGCAAAAAAGTACCCAACTGGAGAAGAAGATACAGCACCGCTTGCCATACTACTCATTCCTGTGATGACTAAGTAAATAAAACCAGTTACTGCCGTTAAGAATATCATTGTTCCATATGTCGCAATCATAGCTACAATGGTTTTTCGAATGATTGTAGAATACATAATACCGATTCCACCGATAGCCAGCATGGTTAAAAAGAAATACAAGAATATTAACCCAAGCTGACCAGGAGATACTCCTCCAAATAAGAACACTAGGCTATATATAGGAAGACCTGCTACCATCAGTAAAACTAAAAATGAGATAGAGGAAGTAAGCTTTCCTACAATAATTTGAAAAGATGTTTGAGATGTAGTCAATAAAATATTTAGTGTTTGCTTTTCTCTTTCAGAGCTAATTGCCCCGGCAGTAAGACCAGGAGTGATAAATAAAATTAACCCTAGCTGAATGAACGTCAGCATAATAAACATGAAAAAGCTTTCCTCTGGTCTAAAATAACCTGTTCCAGTAAAGGAAGTAGTAAGCATGATAAAGCCGAATACAAACACAGACATAGCAATCAAGTAAAATAAAATACCTATAAAGCTCTTTAAGGAGCGAAAGCGAAGTTTGATCTCTTTCGTCAAGACTGGATTAGAAAATACCTGCTTCATCATTATTTCGCTCCCTTCGTAATTTCCATAAAGACATCCTCTAAATCTGTTTCCGCTTCTGAGAATGAGATGATTCGAATGTCAGCATCCATCGCCTTCTTCAATAAACTAATCTGATCATCCTCCGACCCTCTATAACTAAATGTGACAGTATGTTTTACTTCATCTGTCTCTACTTTGGAAGCGAATGGATCTTCTTCAAAGAAAGTAGCTGCATTTTCAAGTAATCCTTTGACTTTGACTGTGATGTATCTCTCGCCAGCAAGCTGAGTCTGTATTTCTGATACAGAGCCATGTGCAATCAAGCGGCCGCCATCGATTACCCCAATTTCATCACACATTTCCGCTAACTCGGGCAGAATATGGGAGGAAATTAAAATAGTTTTTCCCATATCCTTTAATTGTCTTAGTATATCCCGCATTTCGATACGTGCCCTAGGGTCTAATCCGGATGCTGGTTCATCGAGTATCAATACCTTTGGATCATGAATAAGCGCTCTCGCCAAGCAAAGACGCTGTTTCATCCCTCTCGATAATAAGTCTACGTATGAATATCTTTTATGAGATAGATTAACAAGTTCTAGAAGCTGTGGAATCAGTACTTGACGCTCTGCCTCTGAGATACCGTAGGAGGCACCATAGAAATCTAAATATTCTTCAGCCTTTAGCTGATCATACACGCCAAAAAAGTCTGGCATATAGCCTATTTGTTTTCTAACCTCATGTGGCTCTGTTCGAACACTTTTTCCATTTACAAATGCTTCACCGGAGGTTGGCTCTAAAAGTGTTGCCAATATAGAAAAGGTTGTTGATTTACCTGCACCATTCGCACCAACAAATCCAAATACAGTTCCTTCTTGCAAGGAAAGATTTAAATCATTTAAGGCATAGAAGGAGCCATACTTTTTGGTAAGTCCTTTAATTTCTATCATTTCGATACATCCCCTTTCACACGAATCTCTGGCAGTCTTGTATAAGGGTCACCATGCATCGATTTTTTAATCAATTTATATCGGACCTCACCATCTGGGTTAATATATCTCTCTAAATCTTCCGTCACAGTAAAACGGCTTTCCTCAATTGCTTCATACAGTTCTGTTTGATAGTTATAGACCTCTACTGTTAAATTATTTCGATCTGTATTAGCTACCTGCAGCTGTTTATAGGTTACCTTCTCTCTCGGAAGTGTATCAGGCATACTCCAACTCACTTGATATTCTCCATCGTCCAAATACCATTCCAGATTGGACGTATTCTCTGCAGGCTCCATCATTTTTCCGTATTCATCAGTCGTAATATCGATATCAAAAATAGTCGCTGGCAATACAAATTCCCCAGCAAATGTCGTTTCAGCTTGGAACGGCTGGATTAATAAATGAAGGGACGACAAATCTGCTTTTTTGTCTTTCAGCTCTACTGGTAGTAAATGATCCTCCGCAAAGCCTGTAATAGCAGGACTATTGCCTACTTGGTCTAGTAATTTACTAGAAGAATATAAAAACTGCATTCTTTGTGTCTTTAAATCCATATTACTTGTCGGATTAGTATACCAGTTACTGTTAATATAAGGATTTGCAGTAGGAGTCAGCATGACAGTACCTAAATCCTTATTGACTGAAATCTCTTCACCAGGCTGGATATCTCCAAGCTGAATGAGCTTTGTACCAGACCAAACGGCAGCATCCTTTACAGTAAAGCCAAAGTCATTCTTAATCGTACCAATTAGCTTACTAGCCTCTACTCGTAAATCCACATCAAAGCTTCCAACATTTTCGATTCGAGTACTACCGAACAAGGAGGAGACAGTCCAGTACCCAACATCCCGGAAGGTCAGCTCACTAGCTGAAGCACTTTTCTCTTGAATGACATTCTCATGTATATTGTCGGAACTTCCAGTTAATCCATTATAGTTTTGCTGAGCTGACATTTGCGTACTCGAAGGAGCCGTGAAAGTAAAATCTCCTCCTTTATTGCTCAACAAAGCTTGCGCATAATAGCCATTCACACTCTTGTCTTCATTTACATATAAGAAGGAGGAAGCTTGAACCTGTGGCTTTGCAATCCGGTCCTTTGCACCATAACCAAAAATTGCAGCTGAGGCAACAATAGATATAACAGGGATAATAACCCAAGCATATTCTCGCTTATCCTTTCTCTTCAGCAGGAAATAAAGCAACGGACCAACTAAAATCATATAAATAATAACGATTGTTATCATAAGTGGGGTAGAAACCTTAAAAGAACTAAATAAAGAATTCGTATTTCCTACCTCATAAATCAAGTTATCTAAAGGATAATAACCGTAATTCATACTCGTATTGTTTTGCTTCTTTACGGAGTTTAATAATGTCAGCATCAAATCCTTATATACTGGATCCTTTGCTAATGGGTCATCTCCAAGAGAAAAGGTCGTTTGAATAACTGCCCCGCTTCCAATCTGTTGCTTTGCAGCTACAATATGCTCTCCCAGTTTAAATAGCGGTACAGCACCTTCTTTCAAGGAAGAATCATAGATTTTCAAATCATTTGTCAATACATTCTTCCCAGTTAACGGCTTTATTTCTTCTGGTGAAAGAGTAGCTGTAGAACTAGACAGCGTAAGAGGCAGGTTTTCCGCTAGCAGGCCAAGCTCTGCTGCAGTGTTATCCGATGCACCTACAAGTAGATAGCCCCCATTTGCAACATAATCCTTTATCGCCTGTTGCTGCCTTTCCTCTAAATCAGCAAGTACATATTCATCTACAATAAGGAAATCTGCCATTTCCCAGGCAACCGCTTCATTGGGAAAGCTAAAATGAGTTTGCTGTGCTAAATGGAACACTTGGTTATTATTTTTTAACTGCTTAAACACGCCTAGCCTGTCTGCACTGTCCGTAAGTGTCATGTAGAAAAAAACAGAAGGATCTGAAAAATTGGCTCTCAGGTTCTTAGTCCCTTTATAATCGATAGACTTTCCTTTTTCCCAGCCGCCTTCATAGAAATGGATTGATTTGGTATTCGGATTATTGTTGTACATATAATCTTCCCCAAGACCCGCTAGTGCCAGCTGTATCGTTTTCGTTTCACCCGCTGCAATATCAAATGGGATCACTTGCCCACTACCTAGTGAATAGCTTTCCATTACATCTAAAACGATATCACCTGAAAACGCATCACCCGTATTTTCAACAGTGATGGTAATAGGAAGTCCTTTACCGAGTTTAGCCTTTCCGTTTACTCCTGCTGTAATCTTTACTTGAAGAGTTGGTTCTGCAGCTGCACTTATTGGCAATAAATGAACGAATAAGAAAATAGCTATGAATGCCAAGGCAAGCTTTTGAAAGCGCATAGTATGTCCCCCTTAATTTATACATATATATAATTAGTACGTTTCTAAAGCATGTAGGTTCCTTAATAAAGATTTTTTGTGTATCTTCCGACAATTTTCACAAAAGCTTCCACCTGTGGTAAATCAAAAGCTGATTCATAGCCAATTAACCAAGTATCTCTTGTCAGTTCAAACTCCTCCTCATTATTCGTTAAAGGAATTTTGTTTACCTGCTCTTTTCCAGTTAACGTGATAGAGGGTAGTATTGCATAACCAATTCCATTTAACGCCATTTGCTTACAGGTTTCGATTTGATCCACAATAATCTGTCTCTTCGGATTGATAGAGAAATGCTTTTGCCACCATTGCTGGATTTCTTGATAATAATTTGAATCACTTTTAAATTGAATAAATGGTTTTTCTGTAGTCAGCACATCATCGATCGAGGTCATCTCTTGGTCAACTAAATACATAGTGTCTCGAAACAAATGAATTTTTTTCCCCTTCCAATCTGTTTGCCCCCTTACAATCCCGATTTGCGCTTCCCCATCATAAATCGACTTCACAATTTCCGAGCTCCATCCTGTAAGAAGCGATATTTTTGCCTCGGGATACGTTTGGACAAACTCCTTTAATACTTTTGGGAGCCAGTTTTGCCCCACAATAGATGCACATGCAATTTTAAGAGTACCGTGCACTTTGGAGGTTAAGGATTGTATCGCTTCAAATACCTCCTCCTTTTCCTCCAGCATTTTATTGGAAAAATTAATTACCAGCTCTCCCTCAGGCGTAGGGGTAAGGCCTTTTTGCGAGCGCAAGAAAAGCTTTGCTTGCCACTCTTTCTCTATAGTTTGTAGTCTTAAAGATAACGCAGGCTGTGAGAGAAATAATCTTTCAGCAGCCTTACGCATATTTTGCTCCTCCGCTAAAATCTTAATGATATAAAAATCTGAAGTCATATGCGCCCCTCTTTTCTTTTCACTCGTCCTTTATTCCTCAAAAAAAGAAGACCCTTTCAGTTAAAAAGGCCTTCTTTTGTTTGTATTTAATTATACTTGAGTTTCATTTGTTTGGTATAAATACTTCTTCATTTGTTTTAAAATAACGCGTCTTGTCAAAATCCCTAAAAAAGTATTTTCATCATCCACTACACAGACATACGGATTATTCACCAGTAAATCTAATCCACGTTGAAACTTATCCTCGATATGAATCGTAGCTATATCGCTTTTCATAATTTCATCTACTTTTATTTCCGGGAGGCGTTCATATTCGATATGTTCCATCCCAAGTATTTCATCTGTAATTTGCTGTGCACTGATAAGCCCTTGTAATCGATATTTTACGTCTAATACAGGAATAGAGGAATAGCCTGTCTTTGTTAGTACAAGCAATGCATGCTCTGCATTATTACCTAATTGGACATGGGCAACCTTTTCAGCTGAAATGATATAGTCCTTAATAGGCCGTTGTAAAAAATCCTTACTACTTACAATAATCATTGAATTCTACTCCTTTGTTTTGTTTCCATTTAAATGAAAACAACCCCTATAAAGCTTATGATAGCATAAAAAAGGAATAAAAAACTATGAAATCGTTTACATATATTCATAATTTTTTAGAATGGGAATTGATTAAGCCATTGTCCGCCATCAAGCGTTACAATCTCTCCATTCATATAAGAAGCCTTGTCAGATAGCATAAATGCCGCAAGCTCCGCAATCTCCTCTGGTTTTCCAAGACGACGTAATGGGACAGATTGAATCGTTCTTTTCGCTGCCTCTTCAGATTCCCATAGCTTCCCTGCTCCTCCAGTTCTCTCGATTGGTCCAGGTGCAATTGCATTCACTCGGATACCATACTTACTGCCCCATTCAACTGCTAACGTTCGAGTTAATGACATAACACCTGCTTTTGCAGCTGCAGAATGCACTACTCCAACACCAGCACCCCATGCATAGGTTGCTAGCATATTAATCATGCAGCCTTTTGTCCCTTTCTCAATCCAATAGTTTCCTACTGCATTGGAGCAATAAAATGTTCCGTTTAATACAATATCAATAACAGCCTTCCAACCATTAGGGGAAAGTTTTGCACTTTCAACTATAAAGTTCCCTGCCGCGTTATTGATTAAACCGTCAATACCACCAAATGTTTGATCTGTAAACTCAACCATTGCAGCAACATGCTCTGGGTTCCGTACATCCATTTGAAAAATCGCTATCTCACTACCATATGCTTTTATTTCCGTTTTCGCGCTTTCTAGCTTTTCTAAATCTCTCCCAGTAATGACCACGTTTGCTCCCTCTGAGACAAACTTCATCGCCATATGCTTCCCCATCCCACTTGATCCACCTGTAACAATAATTGTTTGGCCTTTTAACATTGTCATACACCCCTTTTTAATGAATGAACATTCACTCATATAATACCATATAAATTCATTTGATTCACAATTCAAAAATTTATTTCCCTAAGTATTTTAATAAGATAATATTTTTTGTTTATTCTACACAAATGCAAGGAAAATTGGTATGATAGTTCTATCATTTCGTATAAAGGAGGGAGATTATATGCCAGATAATAATACTAGTCAACAGCTCGCTACAGCTATCTATACAGTTAATAGACATGCTAAAACTGCAATAGATAATAAACCACTTTATGAGCTCAAAAAACAGGCAATTCAAAAAATGCTCAAGGAAAATAAAGCGAAGAAAATTGGTCTACATTTCGTTCGCAACCCCAAAAAAAGTCAACAGCAATCCTCCGTACTAATCCAATGTGCTGATTATTATTTTCATATGATTCCTGTGAAGGAAGACTTTAAAATTCTCCCGCACCTTGGGCATCTCGATGACAATTATCGAAACCCTATTAGAAAAATGAACCTTCGAACGGCGAAGCAAATACTCCTTGACTATCTTGGACCTCAATATACTTACACAAAAATAAAGAAGCCGACTAAGAGTTGTGTTTCGAAATACACGAAGGTACCTAACAAGCTCCCTCAACGGATGAAGTCTTATTTTGACAGATAATTCAATTTTCTTATATGCAAGGAAGGGGTGTCCCATAAGTTTTCTGCTTATGGAGACACCCCTTTCTTCTTAGACAAATATCTGCTGTAACAACGTTTTCCTAACCAACTTCCTGTTGGCCCACAGAAAGCGTCCGACGCAGCGGAGAACCTAAGGTTCCAAAATAAGAAAGCACAAATGATTCTTATCAAAATCATTCATGCTCCACATTCTATTTACCCCAGCCACTATCCCAAGCTTCATCTATAAGATATACTCGTCTATCTTTTTTACAAGCTCCTCTATCTCTGGCTTACTAACCTGCTCATTTGCACCAACCTGGTCTCCCTTATGACGAAGATCCTCTGTGATCAAGCTCGAAAAAATAAGCACAGGCAGCTTCGTTAGACCCGGATGCTCTTTTATTAATCGGGTTAACGTATGTCCATCCATTTGTGGCATCTCAATATCCGTAACCACCATCTGTACATGTTCTGAAATATCAGGGCTCACACGCTCTAAACTTTCCAAGTACTGAAAAGCATCTAATCCGTTCTCAAAAAATTCCGTATTTCCATATCCAGCTTGAGAAAGTGTCTCGTGCAAAAGCTTCCGAAGTAGGGGAGAATCTTCTGCAATAAGTATCTTCTTGTTAGATCTTTCTCTCGGGCCTAATTTTCGAATAGAGTCTACAAGAATACCTGATTCTGGATTAATGTTCACCATAATTCTTTCAAAATCCAATAATAACAGCATCTCATCTTCTCTTTTAATGACACCAATTACATGAGACGCTCCTCCTTGATACACTTCAGAAGGCTTCTCTATTTGATTCCAGGTGATTCGGTGAATCTTCGTTACATTTTCAACATGGAATACTACTTTTTGTTTGTTAAACTCTGCCACGATATATTTTTCCTTTTCTTTTTCAGAAGAAAAAGTGACGCCTAACACTCTTCCCATGTGGATAACAGGAAGCACCTCACCACGAAGCTGTATAATCCCTTCGATATGAGGATGTGCAAGAGGTATAAATGTTACGGGGATAGGCTGAATGATTTCCTTTACTTTTATTACATTGATACCATAACTACTATTTCCAACCTGAAATTCTACTATTTCTAATTCATTAGTTCCGCTCTCTAACAAAATACCTTGATCCATGCTCATGATTTGACTCTCCCTTTCTTATCTCAATTAATCCAATTGTATCATAGGGAGGTAAAAAATTACTATACTATTCGTACACTTTTATCAGGGCTTGAGTCCCATTTTCTCCATAACCTTCTTCAATCAATTGGTCATACATTGATTTTGCAAGAGCTAATCCTGGGAGCTGAATATTCATTTTCTCAGCTTCTTCTAACGCTATCTTCATGTCCTTTACAAAATGTTTAATATAAAAGCCTGGCTCGAAGTTTTCAGCCAGTATTCTTGGCGCTAGGTTGCTTAGTGAAAAAGAGGCAGCTGCACCGGTTGATATCGATTTTAATACTTGTTCCAAATCTAACCCAGCTGCTTTTCCATATGCCAACGCTTCACAGACACCAATCATATTGGAAGCAATCGTTATTTGATTACACATCTTTGTATGCTGACCGGATCCTGCTAATCCTTGATATAAAATGGTTTCCCCGAAAGTCTCCAAGATTGGCAAGACATTCTCAAAGGTCTCTCGCTCCCCACCACACATAATCGAAAGCTTCCCTAGTTGTGCCCCTATATCTCCTCCTGAAACTGGCGCATCCAAAGCATGCATACCTAACTCTTTTGCCTTTTCAGAAATCTCTTTTGCTAAGCTAGGTGTAGAGGTCGTTAAATCAATAACCACTTGTCCAACCTGAGGGGAAACGAATATCCCTTCTTCCCCAAAGTATACCTCTTTTACATCATGAGGATATCCAACCATCGTAAATACTATTTCAGCGTCTTTAGCAGCTTCACTAGGATTGGTTGCCCAGTTTGCTCCTAGTTGGAGGAGCTCTTCTGCCTTTTCCTTTGTTCTAGTATAAACCTTCACATCATGCCCAGCTTTTAATAAATGTTTGACAATACTTTTTCCCATTACTCCCGTGCCAATAAATCCTATTTTACTTCCACTCATTGTTTCCCCTCCTATGTGTATGTATATCCTTAGTGTAACAAAAAAAGAGGACCATCCAAAATAAATTCGGATGATCCTTAAAAAGGGGGAAATGAGAATGTTGCTGTGTTCAATATTAATATGCCCGCTTTTTAACTTCTTAAACCTCTTTTTTTAAAAAAATTTTATTTTTTATTTTTTCTATCGATTCCATGAAGATTTTTGCTTTATTTTCTTCAATAGTGACGCCCCCATAGCGAACCTCTTCATATATATCATAAAATTTTGAATCTACATTCCAAGCCATTCTATGAAACCATTCCCTAACAGTTTCATTTTTTCGACGTTCTAACTCATACTGCCTTGCTTCTGCTTCAAATTTCTTGTACTCCTCTCGGAGATAGGAGGATTCTATAAGATATAAAGAAGAGCTTGAATCACCATCATTCCTCTTCTTTTCGTCAGGCTCATAAGACTTGTTTTCATAAGTAATCGGATTTTCTACTTTGCTAAATATCTCAGGCTTTTTCTTTAGAAGAAAATAGACAGCCCCAGCAATCCCAACCGCTCCAAAAGCTACTAGCAGCCAATTCAAAAAGTCCAAACCACCTAGTGGCTCGTAATTCGTTTTTTCTGGCTGTTCCTCTAATTGCTCTCCTACTTCAGTAGAAGTTTGTATACTTTCTGGTTCAACCATGTTACTTTGGATCCATTCAATCAGGCTTTCTAAGGGAGGGCCAACGATAAACATCAAAACTTTCAAAAACCCTTCCAACAGAAACCCTATCCCCACTCGTATAAACGGAAATAACAAATACACAAGAAAAGACGAGAGACTAACGATTAGCAAGCTTATGCCTATCCATAAAGTTAGCATTCTCTTGCTAATTGTATTCATTCGATCCGCAGCAGACCAAACGGCAATCAGCCGGGAAATATAAAATACTAGTATTCCTCCAATAAAGACTACGTACAATACCGGCAAATAACTTTTGTTGCTGGAGAGTAAAAATAGGTAGACCCCTACAAAGGAGATAAAGTAAAAAAGCAGAAAACTACTATCTAAAGTCTGCTCTTCCTGCTGTCTTTTAAACCGCGCATCCAATCTCCACATAGAAAACACAACGGAAATAAGATAAAGCCAAATAGAACCTGATAAAAGTGGTATTAGCACAACGACAGGTATTAGGATAGTGGCATACTGTACACCTCTAAACCTACTAATAACAATTTGCACACTGATAGCGATTAGCAGCTGTAGTACAATCCAGACAATCGGTAGCGAGAACATTGTTTGACGCTGTATGACTACAAAAAAAATCGTGACAATCCAAATATCCGCTAGATATTTTCCCAGGGACTGTGGTTGGGTGACAAACGTTTGAGTATTATTCATGCTCTTTTCTCCTTACATTGTCACGCTGAAAAACAACAGCTCGCTGCTCCCAGCTATCTAGAATGGATTTATATCGTTCCGCATTTTTTGTGACAACATAGACCGCTGTTGGCAGTTCTTCATGGGCGTTTATGTAAGCAAGCATCTTTTCAAAAGAAAGATAGCTGGCATTCGAAGAAATTAGCGCTAGCAGCTCTAACGCTTGAATACGATGGTTATCACCGCTACCAACCGGCATAAAGATGAACGGTGTTTTCCCTGTTGATCTTATGTTTATAGCAAAAGAAAAAGGGAGCTCCTCCTTGTAGCAAGCTTCTATATGAGATGCTAGCCATGACAGCTTGTCCTCAAAATCAACAGTAATCCCATATTTCTCCACCACATTAACAACGAACATTACAGATACGTTAGCTACCTTTGTAAATACCTTCGTTTGAAGTGCTTGCAATTTTGCGGAAGCTTTCCAATGGATATGGTGGAACTGATCTCCAGGCTGATATTCTCTTGTACCGACAAGTAAAAAGGGATCATCAAATAACGAGCTTTTTAGCTCCAAATGGCCTTGCTTAAATCTCGACGGAACCAAGTCATCTCCAACCTGATAGATTTTCGGAAACACGATGGCATCTGTTAAGATAAATGGATGATAGTCAAGTTGAATAGACCCATCCATTAAAGGATGGGGAATGCTTATTTCGAGCTGTTTTATACGAGCCTGTCCTCTTTGTATCCCTTGAATCGGTATACGAAGTTTTACTTTCTTTTTATAGCCTATTGAAAAGGGAATCTTGACTTCATGCAAGCCAACAGTGATTGTATTAGCCAAGCCGCTAGGAGAAACTGCCGATGGGAAGGAAATTTGAAGCGTACTATTCCAGATAGGTAAGCCTTTGTTAATAAAGACTAATTCAAAATATCCGTCCGTTCCAATCAATAATCTCGTTCTTTTTTTCTCATTAACAAGCTCTAGTCCTTTCCCTACCCTTTTATAATAAAGCATCGCCACCAAAGTAATGAGTATAGGGATAGAAAGAATGGCTAGTAGTAAAAACTGCTGTAACAATAAAGCCAGTATGAAAACAAAAAGCATAACAGACAAATAGCTTATACTAGCTTTCATACCAAAATCATGTCTTTTCCAAATCATTGCATGCTAGCCTCTACTGGTGCTTCAATACCTTCTAATAAGCCTTGCATAACACCAGTTAATGTATGCACCAGCATCCCCTCAGAGGACAGCTTCATCCTATGTAAGCAAACTGGCTCTACTACCTGCTTTACGTCATCAGGAATCACATAATTTCTGCCATGAAGAAACGCATATGCTTTAGAGGCTTGCAATAAAGCCAGAGATGCACGACTGCTTAATCCAAGCTCTATAGAAGGATGATTCCTAGTACTCTGAATTATCTGAATTATGTAAGTAATAATATCCTCATGAACTAACACTTCTTTTATTTCCTCTGACCATTTGTTTACTGCCTCTAACGTAACAACCTGCTTACTTTTTACTTTTCCTGGCTCTTTACCGAATTGCTGCAAAATCATTCTCTCTTCTTCCATGGAAGGATAATCAATCGATAGCTTGAATAGAAAACGATCAAGCTGAGCTGCTGGCAGCGGAAAAGTTCCTTGCTGTGACTCCACTGGGTTTTGGGTAGCAATAACCATGAAGGGCTGTGGCAGCTTAATCGTCTGTCCATCAATGGAAACCTGTTTCTCTTCCATCGCCTCTAATAAACTAGATTGTGTGCGCGGGGTTGCTCTATTAATCTCGTCTGCTAATAAAATATTAGCCATCACTGGTCCTGTACGTAGGATAAACTCGTGCTTTTGCGGATGAAAGAAGCTGATTCCAGTGACATCGGAAGGTAGCACATCAGGGGTAAACTGTACACGCTTGAATTCTCCTTGAATTGCTTCAGCAAAGGCCTTAGCCATCATTGTTTTCCCAGAGCCTGGGACACTTTCAAGTAGGACATGCCCTTGGAGCAGTAGCCCCATTAGCATGAAATCTATCTCTATTTCTCTCCCAACTATCGCTTTGTTTAGCTCTCTTTTTAATTCTGCAACACTACTCATATAATCTCTCCCAATTTTTGGCTAAGGTCAGCTTTCTCTTTTATATGTAACTTATTTACCTGACAATGGAACTCATTTAATAATCGATCTAATTCTTCACTCAAACGAATAGTTTCTCTGTTAGCTACACCATTCTCCACTGCAGATTGAATCATTTTTTCTCTCGTATATTCCATTTGATTTAAAATAGATTCTAGCATACGGTTTCGCCCTTTCGGAAAATGTAATATTTCTATCATTTTACCTGTTATTTCTATTAAATAAACCAGAATATAGAAATTCCAATGATACAAAAAATTAACTTCTCGGGTTCTTTAAATAAGTATATACTATTTTTCCCCCTTGCATAGCATTTCCAGAAAAGTATTTAAAATCCTCCCTTTTTACTAAAATTTCCCTAAAAGAAAGGAAATCTTCCTTGCTTATCTCTAAAAATTCGATTTCTCGATTCTTTAATTGCTCTATTTTTTCTTCATAATTTTCCACAAAAAAACACTCCTATTTCTTTTTAAAAGGTTACTTTCTATTTCCTTACTATATCAGCTTATTTCCTAACAATCCTACTCTTTTACAAAAACCCTTTTCGCGGAAGTGCCTATGATTGGATCTCTTTCCATTTCAGCATCTTATTGAAAATATCTTCATTTTGTTAGATATCAGTAAAAATTAAAAAACATATGAGTATTTTTAATTTAAAAACATTCTATGAAAATACTTTACGAACTTCTAGTTTTAGTGCAAACTGTATTATATTATGTTCTAGAGGGGTTGGGACAATCTATGAAAATAGCAGAAGTTGGCAATATAATAGAATTCAGAGATGGACTTCAAGGAATAGTAGAAAAAGTAAACGAAAATTCCGTCATTGTTGATTTGACTTACATGGAAAACTTCCATGAGTTAGAGTTAGAAGAAAAAACTGTAATTAACCATAAGCGTTATACAATTATACATAGCAATGACAATTAAAAACGGAGCCGTTCCTCTTAAATGAAGAACGGTTTTATTGATGAATGGACCCTCTACTTCTTGCCTCCTACTTTCCATCTCCTTATTCACAAAATCATAAGTGTTTTCCTCGCTTAATCGATTATTTTTTGGGGAACCTATAATTAGCCCTAATTTTAAAGGATGTGCTTTATTTGTTTAATAAAAAAACAATTATATGGTTAGTATTGCCTTTATTGCTTGCCTTTTTGTTTTATTGGCTTACTTATACTAATGAAAAAGTTTTTTGGTATTTCTACTCATTTACAACCCTCTTCTTAGCTGCCATTGCTTTTTATGCAGGAGATATAAAGGACGAGCTCAAAACGTTACCATTTCTAGGTTATGGTCTGTTATTTGGAGGCCTTTCCTACCTTTTTGTTTTATTAGCGTATAAACTGGTCGAGATTTTACCGTTTTTCTCCACAAAGGGAGTTAGAACCTTTTTAGAGGATTTTGGACCAAGCAACTTATGGCATTTTATTTTGTTGTTTATCATCATCGTTCCGGGGGAAGAATTATTTTGGAGAGGTTTTTTACAAAGTCACCTAAAGAACTTAGTATCCCCTATTTATGCAATTGTCATCTGTGCAGTTCTGTACGGTGCATCATTTCTATTCAGTGGATTCTATCTTGGAACAATAGTATTTACTGTTCTCGGCGCTGCATACGGAATTCTATACGAATGGAAAAAAAGTATGCCACTCATCATCGTGGCGCACATTACGTTACTCGTACTCTTTTTCATCATCTTGCCAGTTGCATAAAATTCTAACTAGAAGGAGCTGACAACTATGAAAAAACTATCTTCTTTATTCATTCTACTCATCTTATCTGTTCTGCTAACAGCTTGTGGCTCAACAGAAACAGATGTTGTGTTGGATGAAACTCCGGAAGACACAGAAGAAGGCCCTTATACAGAGGAAACAACAAATGTTTCGAAAGAAGAGGATGCAACAGAAGAACCGTTAAATGGATCGACAGTTGAAAGTGACAATCTAAACTATTCTATGACAGTAGCGGATGGATTTGAGCTTACTGGCGAAGAGCCAAATAGGGATCTTGTGTTTAACCAAGAAAACGATAAACAGTCCATGAGAATTGAATTAATCGAACCTGGAAATGTACATGATGAAGCAGCAAACCTCGTCAATACATTGCAGGGTTCAAACGCCAACGGTACGGTGGAAGAGATTAAAGACGACTATTTCCTTCCAGAAGGTGAAGAAGTCTATGGCTATGAAATTGAAACCGAGGAAGGAAAAGTTTACGGCTATTCCTATACACAAGGTGAATTAGGCGTGAAATTAACCATTTTTGATACAAAGGAATCTCCAGCAATCGATACCTTTATAAAAATGGCTAAAACAATTAAATTGAAATAAAAACTTCGGGCCTTACCTGGCTCGAAGTTTTTTTAGAAAGAGAAGTATCTATTCATTTTTTCAAGAGCTTTCCTCTCCAACACCCGACCTCTCGAGTAAGTTTCACTAAAGGAAAATGCGGTGGCTAAATGTCTTCTCCCAGGCTTCCCATTTTGTTGGGAGGGGCATAGATACTTGAGCCATTCTTAAGACAAGTTCTTTATAGATAATCCTAGTTTTTTCAGCAATTCTATCGCTTGAAGCTTTTCTTCCTCTGACAATGCAGCCATTAACTCTTCCAGTTCTGCTTCATGTCGAGGAAAGAGATTTCCCATGAGGCTTTTCCCTTCCTCTGTAATCTCTGCATAGGTCACCCTTCGATCGGTATCGCTAGAAACTCTTCTAATATAGCCTCTACCCTCTAGTTTATCTACTACATAAGTAATTGAACCACTTGCCAAGAGGATTTTGTTCCCTATTTGCTGTAGAGGCTGGTTTCCTTTATGATAAAGTAACTCTAAAACCGCAAATTCCGTAGGATTTAAGCCATTATCTTGAAAAAATTGATTGGTGCATTCATGGATCACTTTATGTGCTCTAGAAAGTACAATAAATAATTTTAAAGCACTATTGGATGATTCCTTTGTCATTGTTTACCCCACCTAAAATGATTACGTTATGACTAATTATAATGGGGATAATCTAATATTGTCAAAACAGTGTTTTAAAAATATTTTGGAAAGTAAAAATATAAACTAGTACCTTCCATCACTTTGCTTTCTACATCAATTCTCCCCTTATGCGCCTCCATTACTCGAAGCATATGAGGTAAACCGAGACCTGTCCCAGAGATCTTTGTAGTAAAAAAAGGCGTGAAGATTTGGGCAAGATGCTCTTCTTGAATGCCTACCCCTTCATCTACTATTTTAATTCCAATTTCCACATCTGTTTCAAACTCTTCGATATGAATCTTTCCTTTATCTGTCATTGCCTCCATTGCATTTTTAATCGCATTAATGAAGACCTGCTTTAATAGCTTCCTATTTCCAATGATTTGTGTATCTTTTGGCAACTGAGAGGAATACTGTAACTCAATCCCTTTCATAACCGCTTGAGGCGTCATAAATTGTATGATTTCTACTAGAAGTGAGCTAACTGAAAATGGAATATATTTATCCTCGATAGGCTTTGAAACCTGGAGAAACTCTGTCAAAATTTCTTCCATTCGATTTATTTCATGCTCGATTACATCTAGATATCTTTTTCCATCGCCGTCAGCTGTTTTTAAGAGTAGTTGAGTAAAGCCTTTTAAAGAGGTAATCGGGTTTCTTATTTCATGAGCAATACTTGCTGCTAAATGCCCTACTGTACTTAAAGCCTCTGAGTGTTCAAGCCTTTTTCTTATCGAGACCTTTTCCGTATCATCGAACAATTCTATCAGATACATATCAGCATCTGGCTGTTTAGATAAAATGAGATGCACATGCTTTTTTTCCCCATCCATTACTGTTAGCTCTGTAAATACTTCGGCTTGTCCGGTTTGAATTAAATCTTCAAACATGGTTTTCCAAACTGACTGATTCTTGGCTGTGGCAAAAAAATGCTGTATATTCAGTGTGAATAATGTTTCTCGATCCACTTTAAATATCTTTTCTACTGTGTGGTTGGCGTCTAATATAACTCCTTCTTTGTCTATAAAAATAAGCCCATTTGAGCATTGATGGAACACCTGCTCATATTTTTGTTTGTAATTATATTCAGCTAACACAAATTCACCGGCCCTTTCACAGAGTACTTCTAAGAGACCTCACTTCATTAGATAGATAATTCAAAAAAATTCGGTTAGGTTAGATTATTTCATACTAACCTATATATTCAAATGGTAAAATATAACTATATTGTCGACAAAGGGTTTCACTGTTACAATAGGTATGCAAAATAAAGGAGTTTAAAGATAATGAACATATTATTGACTACGTTGAACGCAAAGTATATCCATACTAATTTAGCCCTTCGCTGCTTAAAGGCTTATGCAGAACCAGACTATTACCCCCTTCTTGTTGAATATACGATTAAAGATCCAACATTTAATATAGTGGCAGACTTGTACCAAAAACGACCAAATATCGTTGGCTTTAGTTGCTACATCTGGAATATCGAAGAAACAATTAAAGTAATCAAGATGCTGAAGACAGTGGATCCTTCAGTAATCATCGTTCTCGGTGGACCCGAGGTATCCTACGACACCAATGCTTGGCTTCGTCAAGTGAAGGAAATAGATTATATTGTTGTAGGCGAAGGAGAACACTCATTTAAAGAGCTGCTCGACTATCTGCATGGCAAAAAGACACTAAAAGAAGTACCTGGAGTAGCATATGTGGTAGACGACAAATTTATTCTAAATCCGCTACCTCCAAAATTAGATTTACGCGAAGCTCCCTCACCATTCCGTTTTGAAGAAGATATACCACATCTTTCTAAAAGAGTTACGTATATTGAAACTAGTAGAGGATGCCCGTTTTCCTGTCAATTCTGTCTATCTTCCATAGAAGTTGGCGTTCGTTACTTCAATAGAGAAAAGGTGAAGGACGACATTCGCTACCTAATGGCAAATGGAGCTAAGACTATCAAGTTTGTAGACAGAACCTTTAATATAAGTCGTAGCTATGCGATGGAAATGTTTCAATTTCTAATTGACGAGCATCTTCCAGGCGTGGTATTCCAATTCGAGATAACAGCAGACATCATGAGACCGGAGGTTATCCAATTCCTAAACGAAAATGCTCCGGCGGGACTCTTCCGTTTTGAAATAGGTGTACAATCAACCAATGACCTGACTAATGAGTTAGTTAAAAGAAGACAAAATTTCGAAAAGCTCAAAAGAACTGTTACGATGGTAAAAAGCGGCGGGAAGATTGATCAGCATCTAGATTTAATTGCTGGACTTCCTGAAGAGGATTATGATTCCTTTAGAAATACATTCAACGAAGTATTTGCCATGCGACCGGAAGAGCTTCAATTAGGCTTTTTGAAGCTTCTTCGAGGGACAGGACTAAGAGTTGAAGCAGAAAAATATGGGTATGTTTATGTAGACCAAGCCCCATATGAAATCTTTTCTAATAATGTTCTAACGTTTGATGATATTTTGAGAATCAAACAAGTAGAAGACGTATTAGAAAAGTATTGGAATGCCCATCGAATGGATGACACGCTTGAATACTTATTTGCACATGTTTTTGACACACCATTCGACTTTTTCCAACAATTTGGGACCTACTGGGAGGAACGAAATTGGTCGAGAATTGGTCACCAGCTAGAGGATTTATTTTCTCGGTTATACGATTTCTTGAAAACGGTCGAAGGTGTAAACCTAGCAGCTGTTAAAAGTGTAATGAAGCTCGATTATCTATCTAAGCAGAAGTTCCAGCCTCGTAAGCCTTGGTGGGAAAATGACCTACCAAAGGAGAACCAGTCAGCTATTTATAAAATGCTTATGGAAAATCCTTTGCTTGTAGGAGAAGAATTTGCAGCATTCCAATTGAACGAGCGAGAGCTATTTAAACAAACCTTTCTTACTCCTATCACCATTAATTTGGAAGCATACCAAAATGGCGAAATAAAAGAGCAGAATGGAATATTAATTACCACCTTCCGATTTAACGAAAAAGCCCATTTCTCTTTTTTGCCTCATGCCGATAGTAACATCACGGCCTTATAGAAGGAACACGCAACAAGCACTTACGAACCACAACGAGGGTACGTAAGTGCTTGTTGCTTTTTAGGGGTCCTAAATAATGGAGAATATGCGAAAGGATAGACAGGCATGTTAAAAAGTAGGCCTTCTATCCTTTTTAATGAGGTCTATCCAATAATCACTCGTTCTTTTGGATAATGATATTTTGTTTTATTTCTTCCTCCCCCTAGCGTAAACAGGAAGGAAATTAATCCAACTCGTCCAATAAACATTAAACCCATTATGACAATCTTTCCTATTGTACTCAGGTTGTCCGTGATTCCAAGCGACATTCCGCAGGTTCCAAATGCGGAGGTAATCTCAAAAATTAAGTGAGTTACTGGAATATTCTTCTCTGTAACAGATAATAAAAGAGTAGCCCCTAGCACCATAAAAGCTGCCAGTATAATCACTGCAAATGCCCGAAATACATCAGCTAATTCTATTTCTCGACGAAATACTTGTATGCTGTCATTACCTCTTGAAAAATTGAAAAGGAAGAGGATTGCAATTGCAAGGGTAGTTGTCCGAATCCCCCCACCAACTGAGCTTGGTGACGCCCCTATAAACATTAATGCACTTAGTAAAAAATTTGTCCCTTCTTGAAATTCCGTAATATCGAAGGTAGTGAGTCCCGCTGATCTTGTCGATACGGAATGAAAGAATGACGTAAAAAGCTTTTCATGCCAAGGCATACCCTTTAGAGACTCAGTCATTTCTAGCAAAAATATCATAACTGTTCCAAATACTAATAAGATGGCAAACGTAATGGTCGTCAGCTTTGTAAATAATGAAAAGCGGAAATTTTTATTTTTATTCGACAAGAATTCTTTTACTTCAATAAGAACCGGAAATCCTATAGCACCAAAAATAATTAAAATACTAGTCATAATCTGTATAAAATAATCATGATGATATGGCTTTAATGAATTGCCTGTAATATCAAAGCCCGCATTAGTAGTAGCAGAAACAGATGTAAATATTCCATGCACTAAGGCCTCTTTAAAGGTGTCGTAATACTGAGTGAAATACAATGTTAATATAATTGCACCAATTACCTGTATGAGCAACAGAATCTTTACTATCTCGCGGATAAGGTTTACCACACCAGATAGCTTTGACTGATTATGGTCCACCATGATGAGCTGTCTCTCTCTTAGACCAATCTTCTTTCCTGAAATCAACCATATAAATGTTCCTATCGACATAATCCCAATCCCGCCAAGCTGTAAGATCAGGACAATCATAAAATAGCCAAAGTTTGTATACGTCTGGGATACATCAATGGTGGTTAATCCAGTAACACTTACTGCACTAACAGCAGTAAAAACACTATCAATAAAATCAATTCTTACACCAGGACGATATACTCCTGGAAGGTTAAGCAGGATAACAGAAACCCCTATCGCAAGAAAATAGTAAACGACTATTATTTGCGCCGGACTAAATTTCATGCTCGTTCGTAAAGTATTTTTATTCATCCATAATGTCCTTTCCATTTAACTCCTGTGAACCTATTGTAAGAAAAAACGGTATAAAAAGATAGTTCTATTTACGTCATACCTAATTTCAAATTTTTAAAACAAAAAAAGCTACCCTAAGCATTAGATTGCTCAGAATAGCTTTTAATATTAGTTCGCAGCTTTTTTGTTTTTCGCAACACCTAATAGGTATCCACCAATTGCAATTGCCAGTAAGACAATCCAGAAAGTAATTTTCCAGCCAGCAGAATGTGGGAAGTGCTCATCTAGAATACCTACGTTTTTATGCGATAGAGTTAACACAGTAAGTTTTACCCCTACCCATCCAACGATTAAGAATGCAGCAGTCTCGAGTGTAGGATATTTCTCTAGTAATTGAACAAATTTATGTGCAGCAAAACGCATAATAATCAGTCCAAAAATACCTCCGAGGAACATAACAGTGAACTGTCCACCATTAATGCCTCCTATTTCCCATTCTCCCCAGTATGGTAATGTTACTGCAATCGCAACAGCAGCAAGCATAGAATCGATAGCAAACGCGATATCAGCAAGCTCTACCTTTAATACTGTCATCCAGAAACCTGAACCTTTTGCTTCCTGCTCTATACCATCTGTTTGAATATGTGGGCCTGGCTTCTTCCTTTGATCATAAATATGCTTAATCGAAATGAACAATAGATATGCTGCTCCGATTGCTTGAACCTGCCAAATATCTACCAAGAATGTAATCAAAAATAACGCTAAGAATCTAAATACAAATGCTCCTAGAAGCCCGTAAAATAGCGCTTTTTTCTGTTGCGCTTTTGGTAAATGTTTCACCATTACCGCCATAACAACTGCATTATCAGCAGCAAGTAAGCCCTCAAGCCCTACTAATACTAGTAAAACCCAGCCATACTCTAATAAAATTCCATAATCCAATGTAGTTCCTCCTTTTGAAAAATAAAAAGACCCCTGCCTTTAAAAGGCAAAGGTCTTGCTAAGCAAATGTAATACTTGCTATCATAACCGATGGCATTTAAGCCATGTAATGACGACTATGAAATAGGTTTCCCTATAGCTACTCCCCTTTGACAAAAGTCAAAAGTCTATTTAGTTATATAATTATCCTACCACAAACTTTTCTCAAATAAAAGGGATATTATTTTATCTGAATATGGAAGTTTGAGTCGTCCTTATGTTGATTATAAAAACGAATCATAGAAGGAATGGATTCAAGGAAATCTGGACATTCAATCTTTCCTTTTCTTAAGATACTTTCCGCCACGGTAGTGTCAAAAGATGAATTCCATGTTACATAATCAATTGTTTCCTTCTCCACCTGAAGCATTTTCCTTACAGGATAGAAATTCAAAGACACTTTTGCAATGCCAAGCGGCAATCTCCCCTTTGGATATTTACCTGTGATCTCTTTCACAAAAGCGCGATATATTTCTTCAACCGGATACGGCTTTGGATCTGTAAGATGAAGTGTCTTTCCAACTGCTTCCTCTGAAAAACAACAATAAATAGCCGCTTTCGTAATATAATCGCACGGCACCACATTGATGAATGAGCTAGACTTCCCTAAATACGGGATGAATGGCAGCTTTTTAAGCTTTGTGATCATATTAATGAAAAAGTATGGACCATCAAATTTAATCGTTTCCCCAGTTTTGGAGTCCCCTCTCACAATCCCAGGACGAATTATGGTGACTGGCAGCTTTTCCTTTAATAATTCCACCAATTCCTCTGCTTTATACTTGGTTTCCTCGTAGAAATTTTTAAAGCTTGGAGGTTGTACTAATTCTGTCTCCAAAAGCTTTCCTTCCCGAGTACCAGCCACGTAGGCAGTACTAAAATACATGTACCTTTTGAGATTTGGAAACTTTAGCGCAAAATGATTCACTATATCCGTGCCATGCACATTGACTTTCCATGCTAAATCCTTTGGAACAGCCAAATCATATATTGCTGCAAGATGCCATATGTATTCTACTTCCTGTACTAGTTGTTCCATTGTTTCTTCTAGAAGCCCAACGTTCGGAAGCGTAATATCCCCTTCAATCGGTATTATCGGTATATCCTTACCATCCCGACCAATTTCCTCAATCACCTCTTTTGCCTTTTGAAGCTGACTCGGTAAAACCAGCACATAAATCTTACTCACCGCATCCTGTTGACGAAGCTCTTTGATTAAATTGGAGGCTAAAAAGCCCGGAAATCCAGTAAAAAGCATGTTCCCCATAAAACCACTCCTTTGAAAAGAATTATACTAAAAAAGAGGAGAGGAGAGAACAAAATATATGGAAAAGACTTAATACGTTACTTTTGCTAATAAAGGATAGCATGCTCTTCCTCAAGTGTCAGTCACAGCAATGCAAAACCCCACTCTAGATAAAACCCAAAATATTTTTTATAGCATGGTACCGCAGCTTAATCGCAAGATCCAACCAAATAATCGCAAAATACCTAGCGCTTAGCGCAAGATTCCACTCCTTAATCGTACAATCCTATTTCCCTATTAAATCCTCATACCTTAAACTCACCGTAACTCCACACAAACGAAAAGCACCTACGACGAAATATTCATCGTAAGTGCCTTTATTCTTCCTATCTTCAATTCCACTGCTCATGTACAATTCTTACCTGTTAAACAAGAGCCTGGATTTATTTATGACTCTCCATTCTTCTCGTTTCCTTATCAAATAAGCTGTACACGACTGGAACAATGAAAAGTGTCAAGAAAGTGGAGCTAATAAGTCCACCAATAACCGTCAATGCCATTGGCTGATTTATTTCAGTACCTTCCCCTAAACCAAGTGCTAGCGGAACAAGTCCTAATATAGTCGTAAGGGAAGTCATCAAAATAGGTCTGACGCGATCCTTAACAGAAGAAATAATTGCTTCGTAGGTATCTAATCCTTCTGCCTTTCTTTGATTGATATAATCAACCAAAACAATGCCGTTGTTCACGACAATCCCTACTAATATTAGTATCCCAATGATAGCCGACACACTAATAGGTGTAGAAGTCGTAACAAGGGAAATCGCAATTCCGATAACAATAAGTGGAACTGTAAACATAATAACAAACGGATACTTATAGGATTCAAATTGTGCTGCCATTACAATGTAAACTAAAATTACCGCTAGAATAATCGCTAAAATCATGTCACTTTTCGCACTATCTAACAGCTCTCTGTCTCCACCAAAGGAAACACGAATATTTTCTGGGAATTGCTGCTGTTCGATGACCTCATCAATTCTGTCAGATATATCCCCTAAGTTATTGTTAGATTGATACTTCACCGTAAAAGAAACCGCACTTTCTTGATCTATAGATCGTATTGCAACAGGTCCCTCCGCTATCTGAATATCCGCTACCTCTTGCAGCTCCACAAACTGTCCAGAAGGTGCACGCAGCTGGAGCGTTCGAAGCTTATCTATACTTTTCCGATCCTCTTCTTCATAACGTACGTACACACTGTACACTTCACTGTCCTCGGAAATGATCTGTGTCGCGAGTGCTCCTCTTGTAATATTATTGACCGTCTGTGCTATTTGATAGGATGTCAGGCCATATTCGGTAGCCGCTTCTCTCTTCACATTCACCTGAATTTCCTCTAGTTTGGATGTCACGTCACTATTTACCTTCATGACTCCTTCTAGCTCTGTAAGATCCTGATGCAGCTTTGTTACTGCTTGATTTAGAGCCTTTTCATCTGCAGAGGATACACTAAAGGACAAAAGATTCGGAGAGGAACCAGAGGATGTTTGGACTCCAAAACCTATCTCAGCATTCTCTCCAACTGCCTTCATCACTTTTGGCTCAACCTCGTCTACAAACTCAAATATAGAGCGTTCTCTTTCAGAGAGTTCCTTTAATTTTACAGAAATCTCGGCAATGTTAGATCTAGAGGTTCCTCGAGATTGGCTTTCCTGGCTTCCCCCTACGAAGCTTACGTAGACATCCACTTCGTCTTCTTGCTTTAAGATATCCTCAATTTTCTTCACTACCTCGTCTGTTGCTGCAAAGGAGGATCCGTTTTCAAGTCGGACAGAAATCGAAAAGAATCCTTCATCCGTCGCCGGTAAAAATTCAGTTCCCACTCTGTATACACCAAATACAGATAATACTAACATTACTGCTGTAATCGCTAATAAAAGCACCCTGTTCTTCAGAGACCATTTAATAGAGCGTTCCAAATTATTGTACGCTTTCGATCTCCTTCTTCTAGCTTCCAAGTCACCTTTCGGCTTTTTCAAAAATTGACTTGCCAGCATCGGAATCACCGTAACTGCCACTACTAAAGAAGCAAACAAGCTAAATGCTATCGTTAGAGCAAATTCAGTAAAAATTTGTCCAATTAAACCGGATAGGAATATAACAGGTACGAATACCGCCACCGTGGTTAATGTAGATGCCGTAATAGCGCCTATTACTTCTCGTGTCCCTTCAAAGGTCGCTTCTCTTCGGTTTTTACCTAAGCCTAGATGCCTTTCAATATTTTCAATCACGACAATCGAGTTATCGACCAGCATCCCAATACCTAACGCTAATGCCCCTAGCGTCATAATATTTAAAGAAAAACCTGCAAAATACATTAAAACAAACGTAACAATCACCGAATAAGGTATTGCTACCCCTACAATAATTGGACTTCGAATTCCTTTTAAGAAGAGGAATAAAATAACCATTGCTAGCAGACCACCAGTGATTAATGTGCTACCTATATTGCTGATCGCTAGTTTCACATAATCTCCTTGGTCAAATAAAATATCAGCAGTGACTCCTTTATATTCATCCTTCTCAAGCTGTTTCTCTAATGCCTCTTTAAATGCGGTTGATACATTCGCAGTGTTTGCACTTGATTCCTGAAGCACGGATAACATTACCGCCGGCTGATCATTTGCCCTAGTGACCGAATTTTGCTCCTGCTCCGCAATTTGAACAGTCGCTACATTTTTCAGTCTTACCTCTTTACCGGTTAGTGGATTTACTGTAATGACTAAGTTCTCTATTTCTTCCACAGTTGTTAACGTACTAATAATTCTCGTCGTTAAAGATTTCTTATCGTCTGTTTCAATCGGATCTCCCGGCAAGGATATATTGTTTGCTTGGATCAGCTGCACAACATCCGATTGAGTGAGTCCTCTCTTTAGAAGCTCATCCTGCTTTAGGAGAATTTGCACTTCTTCGACAAGGGAACCTGACACATTTACACTTGCAACGCCATCTGTACTGATTAGCTCTTTTTCAAGCTGCTCCGCTATAAGACGCACGTCCTGTCCTTCATTCTCTGCTCGAAGCGACAGCTGGATAACAGGAAACTGAGCCGGATCAAATTTTAAAAACATCGGATCATTCGCACCAGTTGGAACCGGCACCATATCAATTCGCTGCATAATATCTAACTGAACATCATCCATATCTGTAGACCAATCAAACTCTAATAAAACAAAATTTGCTCCCTCTGAGGAGGTGCTGGTTACTGACTTTATACCTTGAAGTGTACTAAGCGATGAAACAAGTGGCTTCGTCAGCTTCTCATCTATTTCGGTCGGGCTAGCACCTGGATAATTCGTAACGACAACTGCCACTGGAGGATTCAAATCGGGAATTAATGTGATAGGAATTTTAAAGAAAGACACGCCACCTAAAATAAGTACCAAAAACATTATTACGGTGGTAAACACGGGTCTTCTTATGGAGAAATCACTTATTTTCATGTATTTATGTACCACCTTCACTTTTGCTATACCTATCATATGCCCAAAAGGACAAGAGTTCAAATATTAATGGCATCTGAGCGAGAGTAAACTACTACCGAGCGACAGTATCGATCTGAGTGAGAGTAAACGCTTCGTCTGAGAGTAATCATCCGTTATCTGTGAGTAATGTCTCTCTATCTGAGAATAAATCCCTCCGAATGAGAGTAAAAAATCTAACCGGGAATAAAGCCCTTTCCAACCGAGAGTAAACCCATTCCGAGTGAGAGTTTTCCCTCCTGAATGAGAGTAAACGCTTCGAATGAGAGTAATCTTCCTCTATCCGAGAATAAACCCATTCCGAATGAGAATAAATCCCTCCGAATGAGAGTAAAAATCTAAGTGAGAATAAGCCCCTTCCAACCGAGAGTAAACCTCTCCCGAGTGAGAGTATTTCCGTCCCGAACGAGAGTAAACGCTTCGAATGAGAGTAATCTTCCTCTATCCGAGAATAAACTCTCACCATCCGAGAGTAAATCCCTCCCGAATGAGAGTATTTCCATCCCGAACGAGAGTAAACACCTAACCTCACCTAAAACATGCCCGCTTACTCCCCCCTACCTTCTGAAAATAGCAAAAACCGAACTACCATATAAAACTCTGACTTCGAGTCTTATGATAGTTCGGTTTTCCACTATTCATGAACCTACAAAGATAATTGAGCTATAAAATTGGCTATTTTAGCCTGCGCCAGTCTCTCTAGCTTCTTATAAAAGATTGTATAACTTAATATGCTCATATTTATCTTGGAACCAGCGAGTAGCAAATTCATTTTCAAATAGGAACACATAATTGTCGTAGCGGTCACGGACTAGCATGCTACGTGGGCCAGTCATTGATTCCTTGACCTCTTCTTCGTTTTCGATCCAGCGTGCAACCTTGGATCCGATTGGTTCCATGCGTACCTCTACGTTATATTCGTTTTTCATTCGATGCTCAAATACCTCAAATTGCAGCTGACCAACTGCTCCGAGTATTACTTCCTCTGTATGAAGCGTTTTGTAGTATTGGATTGCACCTTCTTGCACAAGCTGTAGAACACCTTTATGGAAATGCTTAGATTTCATAACGTTTTTGGCAGTTACTTTGACAAACAGCTCAGGTGTGAACTGAGGTAGCTTCTCATATTGGAAAGCTTTTTTGCCACCAACAATCGTGTCCCCAATTTGATAGTTACCTACGTCATAGAGACCGATAATATCTCCGGCTACTGCGGTGTTTACCGTTTCTCGGTCATCTGCAAGGAATTGTGTAGACTGTGTTACCTTGAAGGTTTTTCCCGTTCTAGCCAGGGTCACCGTCATACCACGCTCAAATTTCCCGGAAACGATACGAACAAATGCGATTCTATCGCGGTGAGCAGGATTCATGTTTGCTTGGATTTTGAATACGAAACCTGAAAAATCTTCATTCAATGGGTCTACCTTTTCCTCTGCATCGGTCATGCGAGGCTGAGGAGTCGGAGCAAATTGAAGATACGTTTCTAAGAAAGTTTGTACCCCAAAGTTTGTTAGTGCACTACCAAAGAAAACCGGTGTTAGGTCTCCAGAAAGCACTTTCTCCTTGTCAAACTCACTTCCCGCTTCATCTAACAGCATAATATCTTCCATTGCTTGCTTATAGTAAGAGGTTTCTTTCATGGAATGATCCACCGCTAGCTCTCCATCCTCGTCTAAAGGTAAGAAGCGATCAGATTCATCTGTGCGGAACTGTTCAATACGTCTATTATAGCGGTCGTAAATTCCTAAGAATTCTTTCCCCATACCTATTGGCCAGTTCATTGGATACGATTCGATTCCAAGCACCTCTTCTAGCTCTTCCATTAGCTCAAGCGGCTCTTTCCCTTGGCGGTCCAGCTTGTTAATAAAAGTAAAGATAGGAATGCCTCTCATACGACAAACCTTAAATAATTTAAGAGTTTGTGCTTCAATTCCCTTCGCAGCATCGACAATCATGACAGCACTATCGACAGCCATTAATGTACGATATGTGTCCTCACTGAAGTCTTGGTGTCCAGGTGTGTCTAATATATTGATACGGCAATTATTATAGTCAAATTGCATAACGGAGGAGGTTACGGAAATCCCACGCTGCTTTTCTATTTCCATCCAGTCAGAGGTAGCAAATTTGCCTGTTTTCTTTCCTTTTACGGTACCAGCATCACGAATCGCTCCACCAAAGTAAAGCAATTTTTCTGTAATAGTCGTTTTTCCTGCATCCGGGTGAGAAATGATAGCAAAGGTTCTTCTCTTTAATATTTCTTCTTGTAATTGTTTATCCATAAATTATATCTCCTTCTTATTCACTTTTTTATCATATGGATTTATGAAGCAAATTACAAGCATGAAATGCGTAAGCACCTGTTCTGCCCCGACAAGCAAATGGGGTTCGGCGAGTAAGGAAGGAAAACTAAGAACATCACATCGTGTGACAACGTTTTCCTGACCAACATCCTGTTGGCCCTCGAGGGGCAAGGTGCTGGAGGGCTAGACAATAAGAAATGCTTAAGCACCTGTTCAGCCACAGTGAGAAAACTGTGGCTTTAAAGGAGAGCTGGTCACCACAGCAGATGAAATTAAGCAGAGAGCCGCTGGAGTTAGCAAATAGCTACACAACAGGTACCTTTCACTAGTAAAAAAAGAACTAGCAAGCAAGGCGCTTACTAGCTCTTATCCTATTTTTGCTTTACACTAATTCAGAATTTACATAAGCAAATAAAAGCTTAGCCGTATTTTCCAATGAACTGATATGTGTTCTTTCATATGCATGAGAAGCTTCAATTCCCGGACCAAACAGCGCATGCTTCACATCAAAGCCCGCACGGATAGCTGCAGATGCATCAGAGCCGTAATATGGATATATATCAAGCTTATAATCGACTCCATTTGACTTGGCAAGCTCCACCAAGTGGCGTGTGAGCTCGTAATGGTATGGTCCAGATGAGTCCTTTGCACATATAGAGGCTGTATATTCATCAGAAGTCTGGCCATCTCCTATTGCTCCCATGTCTACTGCAATATATTCGACCGTTTTCTCCGGAATATTGGAGTTACCTCCATAACCGATCTCTTCGTTATTTGAAATATAAAAATGAGTAGTATAAGGAAGAATCCAATTATTTTCCTTAATTGTTTTGACCAATTGAAGCAAAAGTGTTGTGCTGGCTTTATCATCAAGATGGCGCGATTTAATGAAACCTGTTTCCGTTTCTTCAAAACGTGGATCGAAGGATACAAAGTCTCCAACCTCAATCCCAAGTTTTCTCGTTTCCTCTGCATTTGTAACTTTCTCATCAATTCGTACCTCGATATTTTGTTCATCGCGTGGCAAACCACTTGCATTTTTGTATACATGGACAGTCGTTTGATGCATCAGGATTGTTCCGCGAATTTTCTTCCCGTCCGCAGTATGAATCGTACAATATTCACCTTCTACTGCATTCCAATTAAAGCCGCCTACCATCGTAAGCTTCAGTCTTCCACTGCCTTTAATTTCTTTTACCATCGCTCCAAGCGTATCTGTATGGGCAGTAAGCAGACGATGCCTCTCATCATTTTCCCCACGTATAGTAGCAATCAATGCCCCTTTGTTCGTTCTTATGTAGTCTACCTGTAAGTCTTTTAGAAACTTTTCCATAAAGTCCATAATCTCTTTTGTATAGCCTGATGGGCTTGGAATCTCCACTAATTGTTTAAGTAGTGTAACAGTCTCTTTTGATTGAAATGAAAACTTCACTTTTATTCCTCCTTTACTATATTTCTATCTTATCAAAAGATAATATTTTCAGAAACTACCAAATAGGCTAATATTAGTATTAGCTATTAGAAGGAGATGTGCAATTTGGAATATTTTGAAATGCGTCAGAAAAAAAACAAGTTATTTTTAATTCTTTTTTCCCTACTTGCTATTACATATACCCTAGTTGCAATTCTTCTACATTATGGGAATATGGGTATCTATTTATACACATTAGTCAGCTATTTGGCTCTAAATCTTCTATTATTTTTTCGATTTTCTAGCGGTAAGTGGACTCCCTATTTAATATTTATTTCCTTGAACTTATATATTTTATTGGTCAATATTTTGCATGAGCATGCCATTCTACTGGTTTATTTTATTTATCCAATTTATATAGCTGTTCTATATCATACTATCGCGCCTAGACTAATTTTGTTCTTGCTCACAACCTTGGAAATTTGGGCATTGGTTTATTGGAAATATTCTAATTCTCCCGTTATGTATGTAGAAGGAGACCTAATTGTTTTTATCGTATTTTTATGCCTGCTTGTTACTACTTCTATCTTGAGTACCCTATACGATAAGCGTTTCTTTAAATATCTATCAGATAAGAACAGTTCTATGCAAAGAGAGTTAAATTCTAGAGAAAGCTATCTACAATTGTTTTTTGATAATGCCAAAGATAGTATTGCTGTTTTTGATATAGACAATAAAATCATTGAAGTTAACCCAGCCTTCGAGGAGCTTTATGGTTGGAAACGCGAAGAGGTAATAGGTAAAAGGGTAAATCTCTCATCACCTGCCTACAGAATGGAAACAGAGGCAAGACGAAGAGAGGTCTTAAAGGGTGCTAGCTATATTTTCCTGGAGACAAAAGATATGAGAAAGGATGGGTCATTCTTCGATGCCCAAACCACCTTTTCCCCTATCTATAATTACGAAAAGGAACTAGTAGCTATCTCTGTTATTAGTCGTGATGTAAGCTTTAAGAAAGAAACAGAAACCTTACTGCTCCAAGCAGAAAAATTAAAGCTTGCTGGAGAAATGGCAGCTGGAGTTGCACATGAAATTCGAAACCCTATTACGGTCATATCAGGCTTTATACAAATAATGAATACGAATTCGAACCAGCCATATTATCATTACACACAAATTATTGAAAATGAAATTGAACGTATTAATTTTATCATTAGCGAATTTTTAGTGCTAGCTAAGCCACATGCGAAGCTTTTCAAGAAATATAATTTTACCAAAACCCTGAATGATATCTTGATTCTTTTCCAGCCGGAGATAAACCTAAAAGGGATTGTGTTCAGCACGCAACTGACGAATCGTGATATTTATCTCTTTGGAGAGGAAAGCCAGATGAAGCAGGTGCTCATAAATCTTTTAAAAAATGCCATCGAGGCTGTAACTGAAAATGGCAACATTCATATCTCATGCGAGTTGGATGTAAATAAGGTCATCACCATAAAAATTACCGATAATGGGGTCGGAATGGATCAAGAAACAATTGAAAAAGTATTTGACCCGTTTTTCTCTACCAAGGTAAAGGGAACAGGGCTTGGTCTAATGATTTCTGAAAAAATCATCACAGAGCAAGGAGGAAATATCTTTATCGAAAGTGAAATCGGGAAAGGAACGACTGTTACCGTTCAGCTACCCTCTTACGATACAAACGATTGAACATAAACAAAGGTCGTTAGATAGAGAGCAAAGTCTAAACAAGGAGGTGTCCTATAAACTGAAAACTTATGGGACACCCTTTCTTTAAAATTTATCAGTTATGTGGCATTCCTACTACACTGGTCAATACCATCCTCCTCGTCTCAAAGGAGACATCTTAAAATAAGCTTTTGCACCGATTCTAAACCTTTTCCCTTCTCTATACTGCAATCGGAAAGGTAGGAACCTTGTCAACAGGTATATATCTGAAATAACATTGAAAAAGCTGTAGACTGCCAAATTTCCTTGGACATGTCTACAGCCTTTTGTTTTGATTATTTTAATAATCCTCGAACTAACTTAATTTTATTCTTATATGGTGGATACACAACATTTACTGGGAGTGAGGTATTCTTCTTCAGAATAGATTTTTGGTGGGTAAATAGCTGAAAGCTTGCCTCACCATGGTACGCTCCTACACCAGAATTCCCTACTCCGCCAAACGGAAGATGAACACTTCCGACATGCATGATCGTGTCGTTTATACATCCACCACCGAATGGAAGCTCCTCTAGGAAGTAATTTTGCGCTCTCTCATGTTCACTAAACATATATGCCGCCAATGGTTTTGGCATTTTTTTAATTGTACGTATAATCGCTGGTAAGTCTTGATAGCTAATAATAGGAAGAATCGGCCCAAAAATTTCTTCTTGCATAGATGGGCTGTCAAAAGTTACGCCATCCAGGAGCGTTGGCTGAATGTATAAGTCTTCCGGATCCGTGCTCCCACCAAAAATAACATGCTGATTTTCATCTTCAATCATCTGCTGCAATCGATCAAAATGGCTGCGACTTACTATTCGACCATAATCGGTGCTTTCTTGTTGATTTGCACCGTAAAACTGCGGAATTGTTTTCTTTAGTGTTTCAATGAATTGGTCTTTTACCTTTTCCTCCACTAAAACATAGTCAGGCGCAATACAAGTTTGACCTGAATTTACAAATTTCCCCCAAACAATTCGTTTTGCTGCTACCTCTAAATTAGCAGTGTGATCGACGATTGCTGGGCTTTTCCCTCCTAGCTCTAGTGCAATTGGAGTTAGTCTTTTCGAAGCTGCCTCCATCACTATCTTCCCTACATTCACGCTACCCGTAAAAAAGATGAAGTCAAACGGTGCATGAATCAATAAGGACGTTTCCTCTTTTTCACCTTCTACTACCCTGATATAGTTTGGATGGAAAGCTTCTGCGATTATTTGGGAAATGATCCTAGTCGTATTGGGAGTAGCCTCGGAGGGTTTAATAATAGCACAATTCCCTCCTATTATGGCACCTAATAATGGCTCCATCACTAACTGGAACGGATAGTTGAATGGTGCGATAATCAAAACAGTACCATATGGTTCATTCACGATAAAGCTTTTGGATGGCATAAGTGCTAATGGTGTTTTTACATGCTTAGGCTCCATCCATTTGTGAAGATTTTTTTTCATATAAGTGATGCTTTCATAAACAATTCCTAATTCAGTTGTATACGCCTCGAATTCACTTTTTCGTAAATCCTGATAAAGAGCAGCTAATACTTCCTTCTCATACTTTTTAATCGTGTCCTTTAAAATGTCCAGTTGTTCCAGTCGAAATTTAACACTTCTTGTTACACCTGTATCATAAAAAGCATGATGCTCTTGCAGCATATTATCTAGATCCTGTTGTGTGAAGTTCATCTCTACTCTCTCCTTTAAAAGAAGTTTGATTCTACTATACATCATACTATTTTTTTCAAGCTGATGAAAGAATTTGGATATTTAGCACAGATACATGAAACCAACTTTACCTTCTCATACTACTTTTAAAGAATTTATTAGCATGCTCCCTAATAGTCTTTTGGTTACATTAGTCGCAGAGTGTAATTAGTAGTATTTTAAGCGTAAGGGTTTGAGGCTATTCTCAAGTTGGGTATAAGAGAGACAAACAACTTTAGAAAGAGAAGGAGGAAATATGATGACACAAACAGAGACTTGGTGGGAACCTATTTTTCAAGGACCTATGGCTTTAGGACTAAATAAAAATCGTATAAACGAATTAGAGGAAGAGTCCTTTTTATATTTCCAACCAGTAGAAGAAGAGTTGGAAACCAATTAAATATAAATAATTGCTTATATAAGACAATACGAGGCACTTTCTGTTCAAGTAAGACAGAAAGTGCCTTTGTATTTGGATTTTCTTGAAGGGTCCCTTGGTGAGATAAAATTCTATCAGTTGATAACCCGCCTTTTACTTGGGGTTCAACGTCCCCCTAAGGAAGAGAACAGAAAAAGCGAAAACACGGATGTATTTTACTCCGCGTTCTCGCTTTCATCAACCAAGTCCCAGCGATTTACATTCTGCTTCCTTTAATATGAATTTCAGGAGCAGTTTGTTCTGGGCTAATATCTTCAAAGGTCTCATCCGCTTCTTGTAAATCTCTTGTTCGGTGGGCTAACCTAGATGCTGCACTTGCAGCAATACTTGCTACTAAATCATCTAAAAAGGTATGAATACCGTTTCCAACTTTCGTGTCCAGCTTCGAAATCAAACCGATTTTGTTTTTATCTAAGTGACCAAAAGTCGTTACAGCGATACTTCCATAAGTAAACACAGAGCCTAGTGCAATCGTTTCATCCACGCCAAACAACCCTTCGTCCGCTTCTACAATCTCTTGTAGCGGTGAAGATAGCATTTTCTTTTCCGCAAGCTCATCTAGCTCAATTCCAACTAAGATGGCATGCTGCATTTCTCTTTTTTTCAATACACTTTCCACCGATTTTTCACAGTGAGCATGGGTTAACCCTTTGTTGTAAGGGTACTGCATTTCAAATACAATTTTAGCGATTTCTTCTATTGTTACGCCTCTTCTTTTTAAGGCTTCAAATGCAGCATGCTCTACTGTTTTTGAATGTACTCTCGATGTCTGTCTGTCCATGGTTGTTCCTCCTTGTTTTCGTTGCAAAAAAGGGATTATTCTAACTCCTCTTATTATACCTCTCTTCCACAATATGATACAATTTCATTACAACATGACTAAGAAGAGGTGTATGTATGAATAGAGGTACATTACTAGATAGGTCTATATATAGTGAATGTCTGCAAGAGGAAATGCAGCTGCTCATCTATTTACCACCTAATTATTCTCCATTATATAAATATTCGGTGCTGATTGTATCTGATGGAAAGGATTATTTTCAACTTGGTCGACTTTCCAGAGTTGCAGACGAACTATACAATGAAGAGCTTATTGAAAATATGATTATAGTTGGTGTACCTTATAAAAATGTCCAGGACCGGAGAAGAAAATATCACCCGGATGGAGATCAACGAAATGCTTATTCTAGATTTTTAGCGCAAGAGTTAGTGCCCTACTTAGATGAGGAATATCCGACCTATCAGATTGGGAATGGGCGAGCATTGATGGGAGATTCATTAGCGGCATCTGTTTCCCTGTTAACTGCCCTTCAATATCCAAACACCTTTGGAAAGGTCATTTTGCATTCTCCTTTCATCAATGAGGATATACTTGAGCAAGTAGAGAAACACAAGGAGATACATGCATTTTCCATCTATCAGGTCATTGGGGATCAAGAGACTGCAGTCAAAACTGGGGATGGACTACTAACAGACTTTCTTACTCCCAATCGTGAATTACAAAAATTATTAACAAAAAAAGGATATTCTAGTTTTTATGACGAACTAATTGGAGACCATACTTGGAAGCTTTGGCAACCAGATATGAGAAGAGCCTTAGTAAAGAACTTTAGCTTATAAAACATTTTTTGGTATAATTGCATTATAGTAGAATGATAAATAAGGAGGTTTTTACAAATGAAATACGGTATTGTTGCTTTCCCATCAAAAAAGGTGCAGGATTTTGCCAATTCATATAGAAAACGCTATGACCCACATTACGCATTAATTACCCCTCATATGACGATGAAGGGAGTATTTGAAGCAGATGAAACGGAAATTAAACAGATTGCCCAGCAAATACAGAATATTGCAACCGAGCATAAGCCATTTACATTAAAAATTACAAAAGTTAGCTCCTTTGCTCCTGTGACAAATGCCATCTATTTTAACGTGGAACCAACAGAAGAAATTATGAATCTACATCAAGCATTAAATTCGATGGAGTTTATGGATGAGGAGCAGTACTCCTTTGTGCCGCATATCACCATAGCACAAAAGCTAAATGGTAGTGAGCATGATGACATTTATCCTCAATTAAAAATGATTGGTGTGAACTTTGAAGAGATAGTAGATCGTATCCATCTCTTATATCAATTAGAGGACGGTTCTTGGACTGTCTATGAAACATTTAGATTGTCTGGAGCTGAATAATTTGGTATATGCAAAAATAGTAGAAACTGAAAAAGAGAAGCAAGATGCAATTACCATCAGAAGAAAGGTATTTGTAGAGGAACAGGATGTTCCTCTACATTTAGAGCTTGATGAGCATGACGCAACGGCTACACATTTCATCGCCTATGATGGTGAAAAACCCTTTGGAGCGGGAAGACTCCGAAAGGTAGAGCCTAGTATAGTTAAGGTAGAACGTGTATGCATTCTTCCCGAATATAGGGGGCAACATCTGGGAAACCTTTTAATGAATTGTATGGAAGAATATGCAGCTGCCAAAGGATATAAAAAACTTAAGCTAAATGCTCAAAGCTATGCAATTCCTTTTTATGAGAAAAGAGAGTATGTAATCACCTCTCCAGAATTCTTAGAAGCCGGCATACCCCACCGTGCAATGGAAAAGTCTTTCTCTTAAGCATAATATTTAAAATTGATATTTATTAAAATAGCTGCCCTAGAAAGTCAATTATATGACTTTCACGGCAGCTTTTTTGTTTAGGACTTTCAATCCCTTTAGATATACAAATTCACATTGTTTCCCTTGCCGGATATTTCCGAAATAACGGGAGACAAATTAATCGGGTTCGGTTGGATAAACCCTTTATATAAAGGTAATTTACTGGATACATGCTTCTTATCAGTTGTTATCGTATCCTCTTCAGCGGTTTCATTTAATCGCTCTTTTTGTATTAAATGATCACGAAATAAAGACTTAAGGTGAACCTTTTGAACACTGCCAACATAAGCAAAATTATACTCGTTCGAATGCATTCGATTTGCATAGATTTGTGCCTGGGTTGGCTGTGATGGAATAATGTAGCCCATTATTTTTCCCCCTCCACACTTTTTTCTTTATTTACCCGCCGTGTAATTAACTCAAACTGATATCATGTGCTTATTTTCATATTCCAGAAACTAATACTTATTACATCATTTTTTCTATGTCGGATAAGCTTAAAGTTTTACCTTTTTGCATGATGGAACTAGTTAACTGGTCCTCTAATTCCTTCGATACCGGTTTATTTGCTAGCTTTCCAACCTTTTTAACAATTTTACGGACCTGTTTCTCATCCGAGAAATCAGCATTAGATACTGCATTCGCAAGTGCAAACAATTCGTCCATTGAAACACCTGTTTTATTTTCAATTGCTTTAAAAAATGGATTTTGCATTTCTTTCTCCCCTTTGTCTTATTTATTCATCACGTCTAAGAGAGAAAGCTGCTTCCAACAATTATTAATAAAATAAACAAGACAACAATTAGAACGAATGTATTTCCACCACCGTGGTTATAACCATAGCCAGTTCCTCCACCGTAGTAACCGCCATAACTCTCGCAGCATCCAGAGTAATCTGAATAACCTCCACCATAGTAACCGTACATAATCTTAACCTCCTCTCCTTTTCACCATATCATATGCTAATTGGGGAAAAGGAATCGGGCATTTAACTAGTACGTCGTTTTTCGCTTTTGGAAAATAAAAGCACCAATGAGTCCGAATAGAATAGCTGAGCTTATACCAGAGCTAGTTATTTCAAACATCCCAGTCAACACTCCGATGATGCCATGCTTTTCAGCTTCCGCCAAAGCACCAAGTGTTAGGGAATTACCAAAGGAGGTAATCGGAACAGTTGCACCTGCTCCTGCAAAATCGATGAAGGGCTCGTATAACCCAAAGCCTCCTAACACTGCTCCTGCGACAACTAATGTACTTAGTGTATGAGCTGGAGTCATTTTAAAGCCGTCCATCATGATTTGTCCGACAACACAGACAAGACCTCCTACTATGAAGGAAATGATTAATGATGTGATCATGTTAACCCCTCTTTTCCATTCGACATTCGATTGCGTGTGCAATACATGGGATTGTATCCCCTTGCTGATACGTTAAGGGAGAAAGCAGTGCTCCAGTTGCTACCAATAACACTCTCTTATACGTACCATTTTTCAGTTGATTATATACATGACCAAAAAAGACTGCCGCTGAGCATCCAGCACCACTGGCTCCTGCATTAAAAAAAGGATCATTTCCATAGAACTGAGCCCCTGCATCCTGAAGAATCACACCGCTGTTTTTATCCTCAAACATATCCTTTAAGATGGCTAAACCTATTTTCCCTAAATCACCAGTCATGATGACATCATAGTCAGACATCGAGGAATTGGTACTTTTTAAATGTCTTTCTATTGTATCTCGTGCAGCAGGTGCCATTGCCGCTCCCATGTGAAGAGGATCCGATTGATTCCCGTCCACTACTCGTCCAATGGTGGCATGAGTAATTACAGGAGCATCCTTCACCTGGCGCTTTAATACAGCAAAACCTGCTGCTGTAACAGTCCATTGTGCAGTTTTTCCCTTTTGTGCTCCATATTCTAGCGGATATCGAAATTGACGCTCTACTGTCGGATGGTGACTAGAAGCCCCAGCAAGCACCTTGCTAGCACTTTCCGATTCCAATAAGAGACAGCCTAATATGGCTGACTCCATCGAGCTAGCACAGGCTGAAAATACACCTAAAGTAGGTATAGCAAGCTTTCTTGCAGCAAAATTTGTTGGGGAAACCTGATTCACTAAATCTCCTGCTATAAAAACATCTATATCCTTTATTTTCTCATTTGCCTTTTTTACAGCAGTCTCACAGGCCTTTTCAATATATCTAGTCGCTGCATGCTCGTTTGTTTCCGTCGATTCTCTTTCCGATTGAAGAAATTCATCAAATGAGCTTGCGAACGTCTTTCCTTTCTCCACAGGACCCCCGATGACACCAGTGCTTGCTATACAAGGATTCTGTTTGAACTGTATTGTTCTTGGAGTGTTTACCATGAAATCACTCCTAACTTCACTAAGATGGTTTTAATTAATGCAACAACGAATGCTGAAAAAACGCCAAAAACAATAACGGAGCCAGCTAGCTTAAACATATTTCCACCAACTCCAAGCACGTAACCCTCTGTCTTATGCTCTATCGCTGCTGAGATAACCGCATTTCCAAACCCTGTAACAGGAACTGCTGAACCTGCTCCACCGAATTGGGCTATTTTTTTGTATAACCCAGTTCCAGTTAAAAGGAGGGCAATAAAAATTAATGTTGATACCGTCGGGTTACCAGCTGTCTTTTCCGTAAATGGAAAAAATCGCATATAGAAGAAAGAGATCAATTGACCGATAGTACAAATGATACCCCCAACAAGGAAAGCCTTTAGACAATTTTTAAGTAAGGGGGGCTTTGGAGTATGCTTATCAACAACCTTCTGATATTGGTTTTTATCCATTATGTCTCTTCCTTCGAAAGTGATTTTAATTTCTCTATAGAGTCTGTTAGCTCTTCATTTTTTTGTTTCTTATCCACTATTTTTTCAATTTCCCATCGAATCTTCATATCCCCTGTTACCAGAACTTCTTTCTCGGGATACTCCTTCTCTATCGCCTTTTTCACCTTGCTTTCTATCTTTGTTTTTTGGAACCTCTCAAATGCTCCTACTTCAATAGCAACAAGAATATCATCCTTGTTCATCACACTCGTGTATCCAGTGATGTCATCCCGTTCATTCAATATCTTTTCTAAACCGGTTTGATCTGCCTCTGAATAAACCCTGCTCTCCACTTCGGAGCAACCCGTTAGCAATAGAAGGGTTAATATAACAAACATCAGTTTCTTCATTAGCAACTTCTCCTTTTTCGTTAGTATGAGCGCGACCTTTCGAAATATACGACTCCTATGTGATATTTGCCCTGTTCTTTGGGAAGTTGCTACATAAATTACAACAGAAGGATGAAGGAGGTGAAAAAAATGGGTTGTGGAAAAGTTGAACATCTAGATGATTCAAATCGTAGAGGAAACTGTATTTGTGACGTAGTTCGTGCAATTTTGGACATTCAAAAGCATGCAACTGACGATTGTGGAGACTGTCCTACAAATTGCTTCGCAGAGCCACTTGGAGGATTATCTTGCCCTTCAAAAAACAAAGCAAATACCCGAGTATTTATGCTTCTTACTAAAAATGGTGATCCTTTTAAAGCATTCTTCCGAAATAAACATCATCATACACCGATAAACGAAGACTGTGTATCTGTCTTTTTCCGAGTAGAAGATATTTTTGATAATTGCTGTGCAACATTACGCGTATTGCGTCCATTCGATCATGATGGCAAACCAGTGTCATTAGTTTCTGACAAGGATCCTAGTAGAATTGATTTGAACAAAATTTGCGAAGTGAAAAAGTTCAAAGAAAGCAACAGCTGTGTAACTGTAGATTTAGACTGCTTCTGTGGAATTGAATGTATTGAGGATGTATATTTAGATATTTGTGACTGATCGTTTCAACCTGTAGTGTCTATTCCGTTCGGATCAAACCCGAACGGTTTTTTTGCCTTCATTTTACATTTTTCATTAGCACTAGAAAGCATAAAAAAACTACCCTTATAAAAGGGTAGCCATACCTTATTTTAATATACCGCCTCGCCATGTAATTTTCTTTATTTCGCCTACAGGAAATACAAGGATTTCTCCTGCTTTCGTCTTGATTGTCACATGTCTTTGGTCTATTCGTTCCACTTCTCCTTGAATCATAAGCCCATCCTCGAGATGGAACATCAGTGGTCGATATACTTTCTTTTGGAACGGCAACGAAAGAAATCTAAGCTGTTCCATCATTGGAGAACTATTATTACTATTATCATCTTGTACAACTTGTTTGATTTCGTAAATAGATGTACTTTCTTCCTCTATACTCCCTACTTCCTCTGGAACCACTGTTTGGATACTTGGAGGAAGATGAAAAACCGGCGGACCTTTTATATACAGCAAAGGATCATTAAATGAGTTCACAGGCACATCCTTTTTCCTTTAGTTTATGCATGATTCCTTGGAAAAGTGTTAGGTCTATAAAGAGGAAAGGAAAAGTGTAGCGAGACCGAGATAAATAAGAATGCTCACTAGGTCATTAATAGTAGTGATAAACGGGCCAGATGCGACCGCCGGATCAATTTTTAAGCGATGGATTAATAATGGAATAAAGGACCCACCAAGTGTCGCCACAAATATAGAACCGAAAATAGCTGCGCCTACTAAAGCTCCTACAATTAAATCATGCTTCCATACAAACACAATTCCAACGACCAAAAGTCCACAAATAAATCCAGTAATGAGCCCTGTGCCAGCTTCTCTAAATAATAGCTTTAGCTTACTTTCTTCTTCAATATCTCCATTAGCAATCCCTCGGACAGCAACAGCCAACGCCTGTGTCCCACTATTCCCGGCCATCCCTGCAATTAAAGGAATAAAAACGGCTAATAGGGCAACTTGATCTAATGTCTTCTCAAAAATACTCATTACATTTGCAGTTAGGATACCAAGGAACAATAGAATGACAAGCCATGGCAATCGTTTCTTTGCCGCTTGGAGCGGCCCCTTATCAAAGGTATCCATATCGGAGACAGCGGCTAGCTTTGAATAATCATCCGAAGCTTCTTCTTCCATGACATCAATGATATCATCGACTGTCACAATACCCAAAAGCTTCTGGTTATAGTCTATTACAGGCACCGCAAGGAAGTCATAATCTCGTATCATCCTTGCTACCGCCTCCTGATCTTCACTTACAGGAACGCTCACTACACGGTCACTCATCACTTCTCTTATTAGGGTGTCTTCATCCGCCACGATCAAATCTCTTAAAGAAATAACTCCAGTTAACCGATGATCATTATCTACCACAAACAAGTAATAAATCGTTTCCGCGTCAGGTGCTTTGTTTCTGAGTATATTCATCGCAGAGCGACAAGTGGAATTCTCGGGAATTGCCACGTACTCAGTGGTCATAATCGAACCTGCTGTGTATTCTTCATAATGCAATAAATCTTTAATTTCTTGAGCTGATTCCGTATCCATGATACTCAAGTAACTAGCTGCCTGATCCGCTTCTAGTTCATTCAAAACGTCTGCCGCATTGTCTGCATACATATAAGAAAGCATATCTGCAGCATAAGTCGTTTCCATTTCATTTAAATAATATTCATATAATTCCTCATCAAACTTTGTGGCCTCAAATAGCTCTGCCATTTCCTTAGGAGATAGGTAATGAAAGATTCTTTGCCTGAGCTCCGGCTCTACCTTTTCAAAAAATGTGGATTGCTCATATGGATGCAGTTCCATAAATGTTGCTCGGAATTCGTCCATCGAATCCGTCGTTAAGTAATGAATTAAATTTGTTTCTTCTAGCTCTAATTGATTTAGCTCTTCCTTCATCACTTTCCCTCCTTTCGGCAATTATTCTTCCTTATTGTAAAACCCTCATTTTTTTAACGCAACAAGTAAATATAGCTAAACTTCACGTTTCTTCTACCTGTAAGAGTAGGCTTTCTTGTAGCAAGATAGGAGAGGATGGATTCCTAGTAGGTTTCTTCATTTGAACGATTTACTTACAGCGCAATTTCCAGAAAAATATAACAAAACCTTTATAAGGTATTCTCCAGTTACTAGTCAGGTGGATAGGCAGGAAACTCCACTTTAGGTAAAGTAAGTCTACTGTTTTTATTCCCCAGGAAATGTTTTGAAAACAAAAGGGAATAGTTTCGCTTTAGAATATAAAGGCTACTGCCTGCAAAAACAGACAGCAGCCTTATCAACATATCCTGTACGAGTATTACTTAATCATTGTTTTTTTCTAATAAAACCTGTAAATCTTTTGGATAATCGGCAACCATTAAAATTGGTTCCTTTGTAAATGGATGTGGAAACTCGATCTGTCTGGCATGAAGAGCCTGCCTTCCTATAAGATCCAGTCTTCCTCCATATAAATCGTCTCCTAATAACGGATGTCCTATATGCGCCATATGTACGCGGATTTGGTGCGTTCTCCCTGTATGCAATAGTAAACGGACATGGGTTACCTTCTCTGCACCAATCATGTATCTTTTTAAAACTTGATAGGTTGTTTTGGCATATTTCCCTTCCGGTGTAACCTGCCGCTCCATTATGCTATCCATTTTCCTACCAATGGGAGCTTCAATTATACGATGATCTTCTTCTATATGGCCATGTACAAGAGCCTCATATGTTTTGAAAATAGCACCGTTCTTCTGCATTTCACTTAATAGATGATGAGCATGTCTGTGCTTCGCTATACACATAACACCAGAGGTATCCTTATCTAGTCGGGTGACAATATGAACAGTAGCCGGAAGCTCTTTTGCATCAAAATATCCTGCTATTGCGTTAGCAATCGTCCCTGTTCGATGCTCTCTCGACGGAATGGTGCTCATCCCTGCTTCTTTTTGAATAAGTAAAACATGCTCATCCTCATATAATATCGGAAAATAGAATCTTTCTGGGATTAAACTCTCACTTTTTCTTTCTGGAGGGAAGTAAATGGTCACCCGATCTCCAACCATTACAGGGTGCCTTACTGTTCTTTCCTCTCCATTCACCAAGATCGAGCCGCCTTCAAATTTAATGCTAGTCAATGCTTTTTTCGATATTCCATATCCTCGAATCGCTTCTCTCAGAAGCCCACTCTCCTCCACTAGAAAGGAAAGCTGAATATTACTTTTGCTCATTTTAAATCACTATCTATAAAAGAATCATGTACGCGTTGCCAGAATGGGAATGGTCGGAACCTTGCAAACCGTACTTTTTGCTCTGCAACTCTATATTCAATAGAAGAAACATCCTTATGAAGTAGATGCAAATGATCCACTGTTACCATGAAATCAGGTCCCTGTACTGGTTTTAACAGACAAGTGTGATGCTTTGGTAGTACAAGTGAGGATCCAACCGTTCGAAATACACGGTTATTTATAGATGCTATTTCTGCAAGCTGCATGGAATCAAGGGAAGGATGTACAATCGCTCCTCCAAGTGCCTTATTGTATGCGGTACTACCAGATGGGGTGGACATACACAAGCCATCTCCTCTAAAACGCTCAAAATGACTGCCGTTTAACTCCACGTCCATCACCAATGTAACATCTGGTGACTTTACGGTAGATTCGTTCAACGCTAGGTATACGGAGCTATCCTCTCCATGACTGTAATTGATCGTCACTTCCAATAAAGGATATTCAATTACCTTAAATTCCTTCTTCGCGATACTAATGACAAGCTTCTCTATCTCCTCTGGCTTCCAGTCTGCATAAAAGCCCAAATGACCTGTATGAATCCCTACAAAAGCTACGGAATCTGTTAGATGCTTGTACTTATGAAAGGCATGTAAAAGCGTTCCGTCACCTCCGATGGAAAGCACGATATCTGGTTTCTCTTCATCTAGCTCTAAGCCAAAATCCGTCAAATAGGTCTTCGCACTTTCCATCAAGCTGTTTGATAAATCGTCATTACGTGATTGAATAAAAAATTTCATGCATTCACACCTCCTACTATTTATGTTCTTCTTGAATTCTAGGAGTAGACATTTCTTTGTTTTCCGTAAAGTATTTTTGTGCTTCTTGGATTTCTCCTCTTATAAGAGACATTTCTTCATCTAATCGAAAGGCAGCCTCTGCTGCATACTGTAGCCTATTTTTAATTTCCTCTGGGAAAACGCCTTTATATTTGTAATTCAAGGAATGCTCGATAGATGCCCAAAAATTCATCGCGAGTGTTCGTATTTGAATTTCCGCTAGAATTTTTACTTCTCCATGGATCGTTTGAACTGGATATTCGATGATTACATGGAAGGAACGATAGCCACTTTGCTTTTTATGGGAGATGTAGTCTCTTTCCTCCACAATGGTCATATCTTTTCTTTGACGTAATAACTCTACAACCGTTTGAATATCGTCTACGAATTGGCACATCATACGTAAACCTGCGATATCTGGTATCTCCTTTGCCAGTGTTTCTGATGGCACAAAGATGACTCCCTTTTCTAAGGATTTATCATAGATACTTGCTAACGGTTTCACTCTACCAGTGACAAACTCAATCGGAGAATTTGTATTTTCCACATCGAATTGTGAACGCATCCCTTTCAGCTTCACCTTTAGCTCTGAGACTGCTTGCTTATATGGCTCTAAAAATCGATCCCATTGTCCCATTCACTTACCCTCCATTACTTGCTCATTAAGACTGTAATATTTCTTTAAACGATTGCTCCACTGCTTGAGTAAAAGCTTCACCGTAATTATCATTTCCTTCGATGTTAAACACAAGTGTACGTAACTCTTCTCTAAATTGTTCAAGGACGATACGTTGTTTTCCAAACTGAATGGTAGGGTCTTCTGTTGCCTTTAACGCATTTACAAGCAGAGGCCATACCTCTTGTCCAAATTTTACATACTGATAGCTAGTATTATCCTCTAATAGATAGACAAATGCCATTTCGTCTGAATCTGCAAGCATCTTCCCAGTTGCATGAATCGTAATATCTGCAGGTAGCACCTCTAGGGTGAAACGGATATCATTTTCAAGCTGAACTCCACTTTTGATTTGGTAAGTAATAGGCAAAATATATCGTTCCCTTCTTCGTATCTTGTCCATACTGTAACTATTTTAACATATTGAAACTACTTGGAAACCGTCTATAATGAAATAAATGAAAGGCTGTGATAGTATGCTTTCGGAAAAAGAAATAGAATTTAAAAATTTACTCACAAAGCGAGAATTCGATACTCTTTTAAAGGAGTTTCATGTTACGAAGGAAGATTTTCATTCCCAAACCAATTACTACTTTGATACACCAGAGAAAGACTTTCAAAAGAACAAAATTGGGTTCCGATTAAGAGTAATGGAAGGGAGAAATGAGATTACACTGAAAACCCCATTAGAAGACCACGTAATGGAGGAGCATACAATTTTTGTAAACGACCTGGAAAGAGACAAAATCTTACGTGAGTCTATCTTTCCCACATTGTCCTTTTTAGAGAAAAAAAATCTACCTTATCCTACAATTTGTATCGGAAGTATTAAAACTAACCGAGCTTTTGTCGAAATAAATGATGGGACGCTCTTTTTCGACCATTCCTTTTATAGCCAAATAGAGGATTATGAGGTAGAATATGAAAGTCAAGATGTCGAAAATGGACAAGCGTTTTTTCTTCAGCTCTTGAAACAACACCAGATTCCTGTTCGAAAAACAGATAAAAAAATCGCAAGACTTGTAAAAACCTTGAAAGGCTGATGCTTTATCGACATACAATCGGTTAAAACATTGATGGAAATTAATGCAATGCAGACATTGGGAGGTGTGAATAGCTCACAATCCTCTTCTTCCGATCTTTTTTCCGAAATACTGGGTCAAGTACTAGAGCAAGCTTCTGGAGAAGGCAAAACGGCCTCTCTCTATTATGAAGGTGATTCTCCTGTATATGTACCCCAAAACTGGACAAATAAATACGAAAATATGATAAATGTTACTTCCACAAATAATAGACTGTCTACAATAACAGAAGACATTGCTTCCATTATTCAAAAGGCTTCTGAAAAATATCAAATTCCAGAAAAGCTTCTGCAAGCAGTGATTAAACAAGAATCGAACTTTAATCCGAATGCTGTTAGCCACGCTGGGGCTCAGGGACTCATGCAGTTAATGCCGGGGACCGCCAAATTCTTAGGTGTTCAAAACAGCTTTGATCCGGAGCAAAACGTGATGGGTGGAGCTAAATATTTGAGACAAATGCTTGATCAGTTTGGAAGCATGGAGAAAGCTTTAGCTGCATACAATGCAGGACCTGGAACTGTAAAAAAATATAACGGTATTCCTCCTTTTAAGGAAACGGAAAATTATGTACGGAAAGTTTTAGCCAATATGATTGGCTAATGAAAAGCGACCGATTAAGGTCGTTTTTTTATATATGGATATCTCTCACAATCTAATTGTTTGAGATATTCTAACTTGGTTGATAGAATGAGTATAGTGCTAAAGCAAAGGGGTATAACAACCATGACACAAAAGCCAATCCTACCTTACGATGAGCTAGGCGCAGAGAAACTTTCATTGCTTGTGGATACTTTTTATAGCAAAGTAGCCAAGCATCCAAAGCTAAAATCAATTTTTCCTGATGATTTAACAGAGACTGCTAGGAAACAAAAACAATTTTTAACACAGTATCTTGGTGGTCCAAACATATATACTGAAGAGCATGGGCACCCTATGCTAAAGATGCGACATAATCCTTTTCCCATTACGCCTGAAAGAGCAGAAGCTTGGCTCGCTTGTATGAGTGAAGCAATGGACGAGATTGGCTTAGACGGAAAACTACGCCACGATTTCTATAGAAGACTTGTACTTACTGCCAACCACATGGTCAACCAATTGAGTCATGAGGAGGAAAAAATGTGACAAGAATACAAATTCCGGCTGAAGTGATCGCATCCCCCCATACTAACAAACCAATAGAAATGTATCTGTTTCTCGATCCATTATGCTCTGTTTGTTGGGATATGCAACCAATTCTTCGGAAGTTGCAAGTAGAGTACGGTCAGTATTTTACTATTCGAACAGTTCTCAGTACACGGCTAAATAACTTGAATACTACTTGCCACTTGTCAGAACATGAGAAAAAATATAAATACGCCATTCATGAGCACGCTGTTTTACCATCCATTGCAGTAAAGGCAGCAGAGTTTCAAGGAAAAAAAGCTGCCCAACGATTCTTAGATAAAATTCAGGAATATCTTTTTCTGCAAACTAAAAATATTACTTCCTACGAAGCATTGAAAGAACTGGCTTCTGAAGCCTAGCTAGATGTGGAGGAATTTACTCAGGATTTTCAATCAAAGGACTGCGCCCGTTCCTTTCAAAGCGATCTATCCATCGCAAGAGAAATGGAAGTAAGCTCGTTCCCAACAATCGTGTTCTTTAACGAAAATATTGAAGACGAAGGTATCAAAGTATCTGGCATTTATCCATATAATATCTACGTGCAAATTTTACAAGAGATGCTTTATGATGTACCAAAAAAACAAACACCACCAAGGCTCGAAAAATTAATAGAGCGTTTCAATTCAGTCACTACAAGTGAGGTGGCTGATTATTATAACCTAACAGAGCAGCAAGCAGAATGCGAATTAAAAAAACTCCTGCTGCTTCAAAAGATAGAAAGACTTAAACTCCCTAACCTAGTCCTATGGCGTTTTAAGAAATAGCTTTCTCAGACTGTATACAAACTCAATTTTTTTGAGCTTGTATACAGTTTTTTGTTTTTAAGGAATTACTTTTTAGAAGGATAATTGAATGGATAGTTCGAGGGCAATTGTTACGGAGAAAATGAAAGACAAAAGAAAAAGCCCTTTCCTCTAGATGGAAAGGGCTTTTTACAAAGGGGATGGGAGAAATGTTCACGTTCAAACAAAGGGGTGTATGTTTTCTTGTGATTTATTTCACACTCTTACTTTAGCACGCTCAATCAATAAATTCAACAGTTTGTGATTTAATTTCACAAATTCGTCAAACTATAGGGAATTGAGACCAACTGGGCAAATTAAAAGGGGCCTGAGATAAAACAATAGAACAGCACTTGCGATTTTATATTTTTGATAAATCGTAAGTGCTTTCTTACTTTTAAAATGTGTGGTTCTTCACTGCGTCGGATGCTTTCCGCGGAGGGCAACAGGATGTTGGTCAGGAAAACGTTGTCACACGATGTGACGTTTTTAGTTTTCCTTCCTTAACTCTCCCTCGGGTGCTCCTGTCGCTCCGCTTTCGTCGCAAATGAATTTGCTGTTCCCGCAGGAGTCACCGACGCTGTTACGAACCATTGGTGCTAACTTGTAAAAAGAGTGTATAAAAAATCAGAAAGAATTGTGTTGCACCATTCTCTTTCATTTAGGCATTCAGTTCTGTCCCATCCTCGACGCAAAGAGGCCGTCTCAAAATGACTTTTCAGACGGCCCCTTCTCTGTATGTTCTAAAGTTTAGCTTAATAATGCTTCTAATTCGTTTAATTTTTCCTCGAATACTTTACATGCTTCTTCAATCGGGTCAGCTGTATTCATGTCCACTCCTGCATTCTTTAATACCTCGATTGGATAGTTTGAGCATCCAGCCTTTAAGAATTCATTAATGTATCTGTCTACCGCTGGTTTACCTTCATTTAGGATCTGATTGCTTAATGCAGTAGCTGCACTTAGACCAGTTGCATACTGATAAACATAATAATTGTAGTAGAAATGAGGAATTCTTGCCCATTCAAGGCCGATTTGCTCATCAATGACAATCTCATCACCAAAGTACTTTTTGTTTAGGTCATAATAAACTTCGGTCAGCCTATCCGCTGTAAGCGCTTCTCCCTCTTGGTCTAACTGATGGATAATATGTTCAAACTCAGCAAACATCGTTTGACGGAAAACAGTTCCTCTAAATCCTTCTAACCAATGGTTCAGCAAATAAATGCGCTTCTTCTCATCCGTAATAGTTTTTAAAAGATAATCATTTAATAACGCCTCGTTACAGGTAGATGCAACCTCTGCTACGAAAATAGAATAACTGCCATACGCATAAGGCTGATTAGCTCTTGTGTAATAGCTATGCATACTATGTCCAAATTCATGAGCTAATGTAAATAAATTATTCACATTGTCCTGCCAGTTCATTAAAATATATGGATTTGTTCCATAGGACCCTGATGAATAAGCTCCTGAACGTTTTCCTTTCGTCTCCACAACATCTACCCAGCGGCTCTCTAAGCCTTTCTTTACGGTTGAGACATATTCCTCGCCTAATGGCTCAAAGCTTGCAAGCATCGTTTCGCAAGCCTCTTCGTAGGTATATTTCATGTTTGCTTCCTTAACAAGAGGAGTATACAAATCCCACATGTGAAGCTCTTCTACTCCTAATACCTTTTTACGAAGACTAACATATCGATGTAGAAGAGGAAGATTTTTATTTACCGTGCTTACTAGGTTATCATAAACCGATTCTGGGATATGATTTGCTGATAATGCTGCCTCCCTTGCAGAAGCATACTTTCTGATTTGGGCATTTACATTATCTGATTTAATATTGCCGCTCAATGTAGAAGCGAAAGTATTACGAAACTTTCCATAAGTGCTGTACATAGCCTTAAATGCTTCTTCTCGAACCCTTCTGTCCTCACTTTCTAGAAAACGGCTATAACGTCCGTGTGTTAGCTGAACCTCATTGCCTTCCTCATCTTGAATCGAAGGGAATTCTAAATCAGCATTATTCAGTTTGCCAAACGTATCTGCGGAAGCACCCGCAACTTCCGAAAACTGCGCTAGTATTGCCTCCTGCTCTTGAGAAAGTACATGAGGACGTTCTTTATTGATTTCCTCTAAAAGCTGTCTATATAGCTGAAGCCCTTTGTTTTCCTTTAGGTATTCTTCAATTTTAGATTCTTCTAGAGATAATATTTCTGGCACCACAAATGATAAGTCCGTTGAAACCTTTGTAAACAAAGACTTAATACGGCTTTCCATAGCTTGATAAGTACCATTGGCAGTATCTTGATCATGCTTCAAATGCGCATACGTATAAAGCTTTCGTAAGCGTTTTGTAAGCTCATCTTGATAAGTGAATAGCTCAAGTAGGGCATCTGCTCCATTTCCTATCGTCCCTTGAAATGACGAAGCTTTTTTAGAAAGTGCAGAAACCTCTTGAAACTCTTGATCCCACTCAGCATCAGAAGGAAAAATATCTTCTAGCTTCCATGTTAAATGCTCTTCTACTTCTTCACGAGTGAGAATTTTATTTTTTGTATCAGCTGACAATCCGAACTCTCCTTCCAAACTTATAAATAACATCACTTATTATTTTCTCAATTTTCTGGTCATTATGCAAGGGAATGATAGTAAAAGGTATTTTGTAGCTGCTTTGCCGGATCTGTGTCGATTCTCTATCTACTGATTTTTTAATAATCGTTCTAGTCCAGTCAGTCTTGCAAATATATCCCCTAGCCTCCATGTTACATGCTCACTAACTTTATCTCTTGTGGGTATTTCATTTTTAAGATCAACTGACAAAGATATTTCTCCATTCTTAGGAATGAATGCTTTTGGCAAGAAAGTGTTTATAAAGTAAGTGCTCCATTTGGCGAATATTTACCTCCCAAAGTAGAAAATTTCCTTCTCGCTTTATTAAAATATCGCTTAGCAAGGAAGAGTATGTTTGAATCGCTAATATTTTTTGCCCTATATCAGTCAACTTCCTCTTATATTCTCTAAAAAAAAGAGCGTAATGTTCTTTCCTGATTTCATCGATTGAAATGACATGACGAAATAGAAAATCCAACCATGCTAATTGCCATTCAAATGCATGCTCTGTAAAATTGCTTGCATATCTACTAGGAATACCGATAAATGGAGGTAAAGCGGAGGGTTGAATCCGATGGTGGTAGCAAATTCTTAACACTGTATTCTGAATCCCTTTTTGATTGTATCGATAGACGTTTGTCAAATGACTGTCTCGTTTACGAAAATATAGTTCGAGGTAGCTTTGAAAAGTAGAGAAAGGAATTTTCTTTGCTGTTGCTAGTGGCCAGGTCTGAGAATGACTAGGGAGTTTATCCACTTTAGCGATATAAGTGGATGATTGAATGTGAAGTAGATTTGACAGATAGGTAAAGCTTTTCGTTTTGGGATGATAAGTCAATAAGGAGTCTGTAATAAAAAACTGTTGGAAGCTGGTCAGTTTCACAACAAGCTGATTACCTACTTTCCAGGTCGGTGATAGGAGGATCCAGATGGGGATGATAGAATGAGACAGATAGCCGTTATTTCTCTCGATCACACGAGAAATGGGAATAGAACTACATTGAAACTCAATGGCATACTCTTTTTGTTGAAAAGAGAGAAGAATATCGGGACGTTGCTGAATGTCTGCAATATATCCTTCTAGCACTGCTTTTTCAGATATTCTGTTGAATAAATCATAGAGTTGTAGCTTCCCATTTAGATGTTGCTCCGTTTCACCTTCAGAAAAATAAGCACAATCTCTATTTTGCTGATGAGCAAAGTGAGGAATCTTTCTTGTTCCTTTTTTCAAAATAACCCTTTTTCTACAATGTGGACAAAAGAAAATGTGATATTTCTTAAGCAAATCCAGTTCTTCTCTAGTTAGCTTTGCAGGTACAACCAGTCTTCCATTTTCCGTTCTAGCAATTAAAATTAGTCATCCTCTCCTTTTTATTGTATTAGCACTGCTAGTTGGTTTAATTCGATAGAAAAATAAAAAAACCTTCCTTTCAGAAGGTTTTAAAAATATTTATTGAGTTCTTCTAGTACACTTTCACCTATTATCTCTTTTCCATACTCTTGAATAAGATGTATAGTGGTTTTTGTTGTCTGTCCAAACTCTGAGACTAAACTAAGCACATTTAAAATGTCTTCAAGCTCTACAGCATCCATATCAAAAATCATGTTTAGATAGTATTTTTCCTCATAGTGATATAAAGAGGTCTCGAAATCACCAGGGGTTAATTTTTTTGATAAACCAATCACATCTTCAAAATTTTTAAATTCGAAGAGGTAGCTATCCGGTATATCATCTAAATCATCCATATAATTAGAAAAATCATCAAACTCGTGCGAACCTATAGAACCAGATGTACTACTTTTAAATAATTTGCTTGCTATATCGTCATTTTTTGTGCCATCATCTGATCGTTCATCTTTAGCCATTTCCGTTCGAGTTACAATCACTTCCAAGCCTTTTTCCATCGCATGGACTTGTATCCACAAAGGCCCATCTAATTCATCAAAATGGTCATCCTCATGAACCTCATCCATCATTTCCCAAAAAAGCTGCTCGCTCTTATCTTTATTAAACCAAATTTCATCTCGGCTGAAGCCTCTTTCTTCAATGTCGATGTATGAAATGTATACTTTGAAAGTGTTATCATTGATGCGCTCGATATCCATTTAACACATCTCCTTTCGCTTCCTAACCGTCTCTTTGTAGTGTCTAATACTATTGTATGTTGTTTGTGAAAAAAAGAAAAGGATTCCAGCTCCACTTTTTTTAAAAAATAAACAATACATAGAGGAAATAAAATAGTGGAAGAAAAAGAAAAGCCGGTTGATTTTCAAATAACAATTTGAAAAACAACCAGCTTACGATTCACTAGTTAACAAGACGTTGCGCTTCGAGTAACTGGTAAGCGCGAACCTTTCTAGGTAAGAATCTACGGATTTCGTCCTCATTATACCCAACTTGTAAACGTTTTTCATCCAATATAATTGGTCTGCGTAAAAGGCCTGGATATTCCTGTATTAACTCATATAAACGCTGTAGAGGTAAACTTTCCACATCTACATTTAGTTTTTGAAAAATCTTTGAGCGAGTAGAGATGATTTCATCAGTACCATCCTCAGTCATTCTTAGGATTTCTTTTATTTCACTTATACTTAGTGGTTCTGAAAAAATATTACGTTCCGTGTATGGGATATCATGTTCTTCTAACCATGCTTTCGCTTTTCTACATGAAGTACAGCTAGGTGAAGTAAATAATGTGACCATCATTCAAAACACTCCTCTCAATAGGTACTTGTGTTATATATACTAGATTGTAATTAGTTTAATTTAATTTCACTTCTTAAGTATACACTAATTACATTACATTTAAAATACTTTTATTAGAAAAAATTAACTGTTCTATAATTCTTCTTATTTTATCAAGATTCTACATAGAATTCGTGAAAAGATACAAATGAGAAAAACTTTCTACTCAATTTATACCCGTCTTCTTTCATATTTAAACCAAAAAGAAATTATTTTTTTCATTCTCAATTAGTAAGAGGCTATTGAAAATAACTGTTACACTACTTAATACGTTTTCTATGAAAAAAGGTTTCAAAAAACACAAAAAAGCAGGTGAATTAACCTGCTTTTTCTTCTATTTAGTCAATTGGAGTGTAATCCACACCTTTTGAATATTTATTTCCAGCATTCCACAGGAGGAATTCATTTATTCCAGCTTCATTTAAAGCACGAATTTGTGCTTCTACCTCCTCTTTTCCATATACTAAATAATTTCCTTTTCCAAGATAGGAAGCGGTGAAATCTTGGAGCCATGGTCTGGAGACTGGAGGGTTTTCTAACTCTGCAAGCTTGGCATTTTCCACTTCAGCGTAGGCCTTTACTAAACGATACGGCTCTAAGTCTGGTTTGGATATCCCAAAATAGGAAGTCCAATGGCTTGGATAGATCATCGAAGATATGACATCCACGTGCTCAGATATCTTCGAAAAGTTTTGACCAATTCCCGGTGCCTCTGGCAATGTAGCAGAATAGCCGAAAATATCGACAGAAACCTGTACTCCATATGGCTCTAGCCTTTCTTTCGCATATTTTACGAAGTCAGTTACGGCATGAACTCTCCTTTGGATTGGATCAGGGTCTGAATCTCTAAAACTTCCTACTCCGTACTCTAATATGTCATCCCGATTTTCGAAACCTTCAGGAAAACGTACATAATCAAACTGTATTTCTTGGAAGCCCATTTTTGCAGCTTCAATTGCTATTTCTACATTGTAATCCCAAACCTCTTGCATAAATGGATTGACAAATGCCTCTCCTCTGCCATTCTTCCATACCTGACCATTTTCGACAAAGGAAAGCTCTGGTCTCCTTTCAGCAAGCTCTGAATCCTTGAAAACAACCACTCTTGCAATTGGATATATCTCTTTTTCCTCCATTGTTTTCAAGATACCTTCTAGATCTTTAATATACGGCTTCCCAATATCATAATTAAAAAGTGGGGAATCCTCCGCTGGCTTATAGGTTAAATTTCCAAAATCATCTTTTATATCAATTACCATTGCATTAAGCTCGGTAGAATCCATTAATTCGACTAATTGCTTAAAACGTTCTCCACCAGCTGAATGACCTGTGACGTAGACACCACGCACTGCATCTGGATAAGTAAATTGAAGTCCAGAATCATATACAAATAACTTGGAGCTCGCAACTACCTGCTCATCAATTTGCTTTAGTGCAAATTCTTTTTCAGTAAAATCCTTTGCAAAAGTCGTTGTTTCTGCAACCGTTTTCGTACCAGTAAATACAAAAAATAAAATTATCGTTACTGCAAACAGTTTCATTATCTTTTCCATATGTATTAACTCCTTCCAGTACCTCTGTCTATCATTCTATCAATTAACTATGTCGATGAAAAGTGACATTAGTAGACAAGATATTTCGTACTTCGTAAGCATTCTGCCTTTTTTATTGTATGTTTCGACATTTTTTTGTTATAGAAAAGTAGTCATAGGGCATATAGCACGAGAAAACCATTAATCTTCGTAAATTTACTAGTAAATTATTACAGTATCTATATAGGAGGAAATGGAAGCTATCATTTGAAGGGAGAGTCATTCTGAAATAAGAGGGTTTTCTCTCTTGTAGGGGGTGATTACTCTCACTTAAGCAGAGTTTATTCTCGGATGAACTTTCTTTATTCTCGGATAGAGGGGTTTTACTCTCATATTGATCCATTACTCTCGGTTAACATGTTGTTACTCTCGTATAGCACTAATTTGCTCTCATTCAGACACCCTTATCTAATCAACAGGACAGCAGAAACCTTCCATATCCAATAAAAAACTGCAGACAAACGCTTTACTGTGGGTTTGTCTGCAGTCTTCTTTTCTATTAAGCTCTTGTTTTTGAAATAGCTTGTAAGTTAACAAATTCTTTCTCTGAACAGTATACGAAATGACCTGGAGTTACTTCTCTCATTGCCACTTCTTCTCCCTCTTGATAATTATGTGAAGAAGGATCATAGGATTTACGCACACGTGTACGCTCATAATTTGGATCTGGAAGTGGTATAGCAGAAAGCAGTGATTGAGTATAAGGATGTAATGGATTGTTATACAATTCATCCGCTGGAGCTAGCTCAACCAACTTACCAAAATACATTACACCAATTCGATCCGAGATGTATTTAACCATGGAAAGATCATGCGCGATGAACAAGTATGTTAAACCTTTTTCTTCTTGCAGCTCTTTCAACAAGTTAACAACTTGCGCTTGAATGGAAACGTCTAGAGCAGAGATTGGCTCATCGGCAATGATGAACTCTGGGTTTACAGCTAATGCTCTTGCAATACCAAGACGTTGACGTTGTCCGCCAGAAAACTCATGTGGATAACGGTCCGCATGCTCTCTGTTCAATCCTACCGTTTCAAGAAGCTCTACCACTCGCTCCTTACGCTCCTTAGGATTTTTTACAAGACCATGAATATCAAGACCTTCTGCAATAATATCTAATACCTTCATACGAGGATTTAAAGATGCATATGGATCTTGGAAAATCATTTGCATACGCTGGTTGAACGTCTTTAGCTCTTTCTTAGATTTCTTTCCATGAACGTTTACGCCGTCATAAATAACTTCTCCACCAGTTGCATTATAAAGGCGAATAATAGTACGACCTGTTGTAGACTTACCACAACCTGATTCTCCTACTAGCCCTAATGTTTCTCCTCTATAAATATCAAAGCTAATGTCATCAATAGCCTTAACTTCGTTTGGCTTACCAGGATTAAAATATTGCTTTAAATTCTTTATTTCAAGTAATTTTTCAGCCATTAGTAAGCACTTCCTTCCGTACCTTCATAGTAGCGGCTACCAGGAAACTTTTTCATTCTTTCGATTACAGAAAGCGGTGGTTCTACCTGCGGCGCATCTGGATGTAATAGCCATGTCGCAGCGTAATGCGTATCACTCACCTTAAAGAATGGAGGATTTTGCTCTAAATCTATTTTTAATGCATATTCACTACGAAGAGCAAATGCATCACCCTTTGGAGGATACAATAGATCCGGAGGTGTTCCTGGAATAGCGTATAATTTTTCTTCTGCTGTATCCAATGAAGGCATAGAGCTTAGTAATCCCCAAGTATATGGATGCTGTGGGTTATAGAATATTTCATCTACTGTACCAACCTCTACGATTTTTCCTCCATACATTACTGCTACACGATCCGCAACATTTGCCACAACACCTAAGTCGTGGGTAATGAAGATGATAGATGTATCAATTTTCTTTTGAAGGTCCTTCATTAGTTCAAGGATCTGCGCTTGAATTGTTACGTCCAATGCAGTAGTTGGCTCATCCGCTATTAAAATTTGTGGATTACAAGCCAAGGCAATCGCAATAACGATACGTTGACGTTGTCCTCCAGAAAACTGATGCGGATATTGCTTAATGCGTGTTTCAGGTTTTGGCATACCAACCATACGTAAAAGATCGATAGCTAGTTTTCTAGCCTCTGCCTTCCCTACTTTACGATGCTTTAAAATAGGCTCCATAATTTGGTTTCCTATCGTCATCGTAGGATTTAGTGATGTCATCGGATCTTGGAAAATCATCGAAATTTCTTTCCCTCTGATTTTCTCCATCTCTTTATCAGATAGTTTCGTAAGGTCCTTTCCATTAAACAGAATTTGACCATTTTTAAACTCTGAACTTGCTTCAGGCAATAAACGCATAATAGCCTTAGTAGTTACAGATTTACCAGAACCAGACTCTCCAACAATCGCAAGTGTTTCCCCTTTTTTAAGATCGAAGTTAACGCCACGAATAGCTTTTACTTCACCTGCAAATGTATGGAAGGAAAGCTCTAGGTCTTTTACTTCTAAAATGTTTTCCATGTTGGCTTTCCTCCTTAGTCCTTCATTTTTGGATCTAGTGCATCACGAAGACCGTCACCTAATAGATTAAATGAGATCATGAGTAAACTGATAATCGTAGCTGGGATAAATAGAATATGTGGCTGGAACTGAATTAATTTATACCCATCGTTAATTAATGTACCCAATGATGCATCTGGCGGCTGTAAACCTAGACCGATAAAGCTTAAGAATGCTTCGAAAAATATAGCACTAGGAATCGTAAACATAGTATTAATAATGATAATACCAAGAATATTAGGAAGAATATGCTTAGTAATTATCCGACTATCGCTTGCTCCTAGCGTACGAGATGCAAGTACGAATTCTTGGTTTTTGAATTTTAATACCTGTCCTCGAACAATACGCGACATACCAGTCCAACCGGTTATGGTTATCGCTATAATGATAGCCAATATGCCAGGCGGCATGAACAAAATCATTAGGATTACGATAACTAACGTTGGAATACCGATTAGAATTTCTACTATACGCTGCATGATATCGTCTACTCGCCCACCATAGTAGGCAGAAATACCACCGTATGCCACACCAATAACCATATCAATCAATGCAGCTGCAAATGCGATTAGAAGAGAAACTCTTGTTCCTTCCCATACACGTGAGAATAAATCACGGCCCAATCCATCTGTACCGAACCAATAATACGTATCGACATTTTTCATTTCATATAAATCTACTTCTTTTCCTGCTAATGTACCAACACCGTCAAATATTCCAAGCTTTTCAAGACCCGGAACCTTTGGAGGTAAGTTTGCATGTGTAATTGTTTGATGGTCCGACTCATGAGGACTCAACATTGGTCCAATAAAGGACATCAAAACAATTAAAAACAGAATAATCATACTGACGATAGCAGCCTTGTTTTTACGTATTCTTAGCCAAGCATCTTGCCAAAAGTTTAAACTAGGTTTAACAATACGTTCAGCTTGGGTACTATCAATATGAACTCTTTCAAACGACTCAGCAGGTAATTTCGGTATTTCGTTACTCATTAATTATTACCTCCTGACAAACGAATACGTGGGTCTATAACTCCATATAGTAAATCTACTATGAAGATTACTAGAATTAAGAATGCAGAGAAGAAAAGTGTTGTACCCATAATTATAGAATAGTCGTTTGTATTAATAGACTTTACAAATTGCTCGCCTATTCCAGGGATTGCAAAAATTTGTTCGATAACCAGGGAACCTGTTAATAAACCAGCAGCCATTGGTCCTAATACAGTTACTAGAGGAATCAAAGCATTTCGGAATGCATGCTTAAACGCAATTTCAAACCAGTTCGCACCTTTTGATTTAGCTAAGACAATATAATCGGAGCTTAACACTTCGATCATTTCCGTTCTTATAAAACGTGCAGCTGTTGCTAAAGGTCCCATTGCCAAAGCGATTGACGGAAGCACACTTGACATCCAGCCATCTTTCCATAACGCTACTGGGAACCATTCAAGTTTTACTGCAAACCAATATTGCAAAAATGTTGCAAATACAAAAGAAGGTATTGAAATACCAATGATAGCAATTAGTGTACTACCATAATCCCAAATTGTGTTTTGCCGCAGTGCAGCAATCATTCCTAATACTATACCAATGGTCACACCTAAAATCATCCCTTGCGCACCTAAAATCATAGATGGTCCTAATCGACTGATGATTAGATCTGTAACCTCAGCATTTTTAAACTGGAAGGAGTTACCTAAATCACCTTGTACCAAATTAAGCATATACTTTGCATATTGAACAGGCACCGGTTGATCTAAACCATATTTCGCTTCCACTATCGCAAGTTGTTCAGAGGATAATTTTGAAGCAGAACTAATGGGGGATCCTGGGAGCGCCTTCATTAAGAAAAATGTTGCGGTCGCAATCAGGAAGAATGTAATAACCATATATATTACACGACGTAGAATATACTTTGCCATCTTTTGCACCTCCTAAATAAATATTACTGAATTAACAAAACAATCTACTAATCTATATAAACAGAAAACATATTGAGTTGTCAAAGTCAAAACATCGTAGATAAAATATTTCGTTAATTTAGCTTCATTTAAAAAGAGAGTATATGATCCCCTAGGAATTCATATACTCTCATCTTATGAGATTTTAAAGCTTTTACAAATTAGTTTTTACCTTCGATGTAAGCCCATTTGTAGCTATAGTCTCCACCGAATGGGTGAGCTACCACACCTTTAACATATGGTTTTTGAAGCTGCATAGCTCCGCGTTGGTAAATTGGTCCAATACCGAAATCTTCATCGATAAGGATTCTTTCTGCCTCAGCAAGTGCTTGCCAACGAGCTTCTGCATCTAATGCTAATTCGTTATTAGCACTTGTAACTAATTCATCATACTTTGGATTAGAGTAAGACATTTGGTTGTTTCCTCCACCAGTTAACCATAAGCTCATGAAAGTATATGGATCTTGGTAGTCAGGTCCCCAACCAGCAACTTGAATATCATAATCTTGGTTAGTATCAAGCTCTAAACGAACTGCGAAAGGCACTTCTTTAAGCGAGATTTTTAAACCTGGAAGATTTTTTTCTAATTGATCTTTGAAGTACTCATCCATTTTCTTAGAAAGATCAGAATCTCCACCTAAGATTTCAAGAGTAACTTCTTCCACACCTAGTTCTGCTAATCCTTTTTCCCATGCAGCTTTAGCTTCTTCAGCGTTGTGAGTAGCCATATCGCCATTCACATCGCGGAAATCATTTCCGCTTTCATCAAATGTAAACTCTTTTGGAACTAAGTAGTTTGCAGGAACAGAACCATTTGCAAGTACTACTGCTGCTAAATCTTCTTTGTTAAATGCTTTAGAAATTGCTTCACGAATATTTACATTAGCAAGTGGAGTTTTTTCTCCATTACGTTCTTGGTTGTACTTAAAGTAGAATACATTTGTTTCTAATTCAGTTACAAGCTCTGGATCGTTTGCATATTGCATCGCATATTCACCAGATAATCCTACGCGGTCTTTTTCACCGTTTTGGTAAAGGTTAACCCCAGTAGCTGTTTCTTTCACTACATCGTAGTTAATTTCTGTAAGTTTTACAGTTTCAGCATCCCAGTATTGATCGTTTTTCACTAGTTGCCAGTTTAAGTTTGTTCCATCCCATCCTTTAAGAACGAATGGACCGTTGTATAATAATGCATCAGAGTTTTTAGAATAGTTTTCGCCTTGAGCTGTAACGAATTCTTCTTTTTGTGGTAAGAATGTACCAAATGACATTAAAGATAAGAAGTATGGTACTGGTTTTTCAAGAGTTACAACTAAAGTTTTGTCATCTTCAGCTTTAACACCTAGTTCAGTGTATTCCACTTCTTTTGCTACGATTTCAGAAGCATTTTTGATTACGCCTTCCATCATGTATGGACCGTATTCAGAAGCAGTATCTGGGTTCATAGCACGTTTCCAAGCAAACTCAAAGTCGTGAGCAGTTACTGGAGATCCATCAGACCATTTTGCATCACGTAATTTGAAAGTGTAAACTAAGCCGTCTTCAGAGATTTCAGGCTCACCTTCAGCAATTGCAGGTACAGCAACGTTTTCTTGGTTTAAGCGATATAAACCTTCGTTGATGTTGTTAAGTAGATCAAAACCAACAGAGTCAGTCACTAGAGCAGAATCAAGAGTTGGAATTTCAGCACTCATGATTAAGTTTAATACTTGTTCTTCGTCTAGTGTTGCTTCTGGTTCATCTTTTGCTGGTGTATCTGTATCAGCTGGTGTTTCGTCAGTTGCTTCTTTATCGTCCCCGCCACAAGCAGCTAGGAAAAGAGTAACAACTAGCAATAGGCCAAGAAGCCATGTTAATTTGCTATTTTTCACTTTAATAACCTCCCTAATATTCAGAAAAATTCATTACGTATATTATTATACATTTTCTAAAGCGGTTGTACATACCTTTCTATAATTATTTTTACAGTTTGGTAACAAAATCATTACATTGTACTAAAATTTGTGAACGCAAATTTAATTTTTAGTTTATTTTTGATATTCTTACTTTAAGAAAATTCCAATTTTACAATCTATTATTTGACTGTTTAATCACAATATTTCCTAATTAAGTGAAAATTATCTTTTGGAATCAATTTTCATCTTGTATTTTTGTGGTAATAGATAGATTGCTTTCTGGATTATTTTATTGTCCACTACCCTATTCATAGGTTGGTAATACTCTCGGTGAGGTAAAATTTACTTTGGTTGATTGAATTTTTTCTGATTTCGGTGTTTTGTTATTAGCGGTCGGGAATCAGAGTCTTCGGTCGGCTTCTGCGAGTGACTTTTGGATAGTAAGCGAGCGGCGACCACTTCCCCATTAAATTTGCTTTACTCTCGGTTAGCGTTAGCTTATTCTCGTTCGTCGAGATTTTATTCTCGATTAGCAGCTATTTATTCTCGGATAGAGATGATTTACTCTCATTCAGCCGCTTTACTCTCGTTTTTTTCTGGGATAGCCATGATTTACTCTCAGTTAAAATGGTTGAAGGGCATGGCCGGTGCATGCTAGATAACCAGGGATGACTTGTAAAAGGCTTTCTTGTTTATCTGATTACTCGCGGTTAGGCACTGGTTATTCTCGTTCGTCGAGATTTTATTCTCGGTTAGCAGCTATTTATTCTCGGATAGAGATGATTTACTCTCATTCAGCCGCTTTACTCTCGTTCGGATGAAGTTTACTCTGGGATAGCCAGGATTTACTCTCGGTTAAAATGGTTGAAGGACATGGCCGATGTATTCTAGATATATTGGGATTACTGTAAAAGGCTTTCCTATTGGTTTGCTTACTCTCGGTTAGGCGCTGGTTATTCTCGTTCGTCGATATTTTATTCTCGGTTAGCAGCTATTTATTCTCGGATAGCCATGATTTACTCTCATTCAGCCACTTTACTCTCATTCGGAAGAAGATTACTCTCGGATAGCCAGGATTTACTCTCGGTTAGAATGGTTGAAAGGCATGGCCGGTGCATGCTAGATAACCAGGGATGACTTGTAAAAGGCTTTCTTGTTGATCTGGTTATTCTCGTTCGTGGTGATTTTATTCTCGGATAGCAGCTGTTTATTCTCGGTTAGAGATGATTTACTCTCATTCAGCCGCTTTACTCTCATTTTTTTCTCGGATAGCTAGGATTTACTCTCGGTTAAAATGGTTGAAGGGCATGGCCGATGCCTGCTAGCTAACCAGGGATGACTTGTAAAAGGCTTTCTTATTGATTTGGTACTCTCATTCGTCGAGATTTCTTCTCGGCTAAAATGGTCAATGCCATGTAGAGATGAAGGGATGACTTTCCTTTTTGATACAAAGTCTTTCCTAATTGATCTGATATCTACATGATTAACTTACTTTTGATTCTTTTCTCGCTATCCTCTATAATCTTTATGGATAGAGGTGAATTATGAAAAAAAGAGTTTTATATTTTATTGGACTTCAGCTGTTAATCATCCTTTTTACATTAATTATATATAGAAGAGTAGACTTAGAGAGCTATGCAAATATGTCATTTTATATAGGAGGCTCCATTACTGTGTTCGGTCTTCTCACATATGTGGTGGCTGGCGGTTTCTTTGATTTTTTCACTAAAAGTACTAGAAAGGTTTTTACGCCAAAACGTATGAAAGAAGACGTTGAACAAATGAGATTGCCTTCGGAGATTTTTTCTTTTCCATATAAGCCAATTATAGCGTTGGGACTCTCCGCTCTTCTATGTATGTGCATTGCTTTATTCTTCTATTACAGCTAAAAATTGTTGGTTGATTTTTGAGTTACTTCTATATATAATATTTAGAAATAAATATCGGGCTATGAGGAAGAATAGTACATTTAATGTTGTATGTAGAGAGAGTCTGTGGTTGGTGCAAACAGATCATACCTTAAATCGAATGGGCTTCTGAGCAGTATATGTGAAATAGCAGTAATGTATACCGAGACCTTCACGTTACGAAGATGAGTGGCTATGTATTTAGCAAGCTGGGTGGTACCACGGATTTTAACATCATTCGTCCCTTTTTAGGGAGGCATGATGTTTTTTTATTTTAAGGAGGAATTTATGGATGAAAAGAGTATTTTCAGGTGTTCAACCAACCGGTGTCATTACCCTCGGAAATTATATCGGTGCTTTTAAGCAATTTGTAGATTTACAAGATTCTCATGATTGTGTATTTTGCATCGTTGATCAGCATGCAATCACAGTTGCCCAGGATCCAAAAGAACTTCGTGAGCATATACGTTCTTTAGCTGCCCTATACTTGGCAATTGGCGTTGATCCTGAAAAATCCATTTTATTTATTCAATCAGAGGTTCCAGCACATGCTCAAGCAGGATGGATGATGCAATGTGTCTCTTATATTGGCGAGTTGGAAAGAATGACACAGTTCAAGGATAAATCATCCGGCAAGGAAGGCGTATCTTCCGGCTTATTGACCTATCCACCTTTAATGGCAGCTGACATTCTACTATATCAAACAGATGTTGTACCAGTTGGTGAGGATCAAAAGCAGCATGTAGAGCTAACGAGAGACCTTGCTGAGCGCTTTAATAAACGCTACGGTAAAATGCTCACAATACCGGAGCCGCTTATTCCTAAAAATGGTGCACGAATTAAATCGTTACAGGATCCTTTAAAGAAGATGAGCAAATCCGATGAGAATCAAAAAGCGACCATTCGAATTTTAGATACACCGAAACAAATTGAGAAAAAGATTAAAAGCGCTGTAACAGATTCAGAGGGAGTAGTTGCATTTGACCCTGAGAATAAGCCAGGGGTTTCTAACTTACTTACAATTGAGGCAGCCTTAACAAATACCTCTATTCCAGAGCTTGTAGAAAAATATGCAGGAAAAGGCTATGGGGATTTCAAGGCTTCCGTTGCAGAAGCAATCATTAACCACTTTACCCCTATTCAAGAACGCTATAACGAGCTTATAAATTCTAAAGAGCTAGATGAGATTTTAGACCAAGGTGCTTTAAAGGCAAATGAACTTGCGAATAAAACACTAGCTAAGATGGAAGCCGGAATGGGTCTTGGAAGAAAACGACCATAGTCATACAGAGTATGGAAATACAAAATACAATAAAATCGTTTGAATTAAGCATGTACAAAATAACAGAGCTCAAGGAATGACCAAGCGCTAAAAAGTTTAAGTAGAGAATAATATTGGAACAGCTCAAAATTGCAATTCCGTAGCTTATTAAAAATAATAAAAGCTTTATAATTATCACATCCTTCCTAAAACATATGAAAAACCGTTCCTAAACTTTCGTAAAGGAACGGTTTTTTTGCATGAGACTTTTTTGCTTATGCGTTTCTATTGTTCAGCGCCTTGCCCCTCGAGGGCCAACAGGATGTTGGTCAAGAAAACGTTGTCACACGATGTGACGTTCTTAGTTTTCCTTCCGTACTCACCGGTACCCATTTGCTTGTCGGGGCAGACATAGGCGCTAGCGCTTTTCTTTATTATCTTAAAGATTTAGGGTTGAAGGCATCTTTTAGACCCTCTCCAATAAAGTTAATGGAAAGAATAGTTAACGTAATTACTAGAGCTGGTGGCATCCACATCCAAGGTTTCCCTTGAAGTACGTCTGGCTCATTTGCAAATGCTAACATATTCCCCCAGCTCGGTATTTCTTGAGGAACACCAAACCCTAGGTAGCTCAGACCTGACTCTGCCACGATCATTCCAGCAAATAATAGTGTTGCTTGCACAATAATCGTAGAAACTACATTAGGTAATAAGTGTTTCATAATGATTTTTGTTGGACTACTACCTATGGAAACAGCGGCAAGTATATACTCATTTTCTTTTTCAGCAAGTATTTTACTCCTTACCAAACGTGCGCCACCACCCCAGCTAAGCAATCCAATTACCCCTATTAATACCCATAAGCCATCAACTTTGTCACGTAAAATCGTATTTAAAACGATAACAAAAACAAGGAATGGAAAGTTTAGAACGAAATCGGTAAAACGCATGAGTAGGCTATCTATTTTTCCTCCAAAGAAACCTGCCAACGCTCCAACTAAAGATCCGATCACTACTACAATCAATGTCGCCGAAAATCCAACTAATAATGAGATTCTTCCACCATAGAGAAGTCGAGCAAAGACATCTCGCCCACTTTTATCTGTACCTAGTACAAACTCATCGCTAGGTGGCTTACTCATATGCGCAATGTTAACTGTCTTTATATCCTCAATTGGAGATACCATTGGTACTATTACTGGTGCGAGTAATGAAGTGATAATAACTATAGATAGAAAGACAACACTGATCATCGCAAGCTTATTACGAAGGAATTTTCTCCTTGCTATTGCTAAGGGAGAAAGACTTTTATTATTATTCTGTGGCTGATTTAAAGCCGTGGTAGTCGTTGATGCTGTCATTTTCTTTCCTCCCCCCTATTCCAAACCAATTCGAGGATCTACAACGCCATATAATAGGTCTGCGATTAGATTTCCTATTAAGGTTAAAACCGTAAACATCATCGTCAAGGTCATAAGTGTTGGATAATCACGATTAGTTACAGATTGTAAAAATAGCTGTCCAATACCTGGGTAAGTAAAGATGGTTTCCGTAATAATTGCACCACCAACTAAGCTTACAAAATCAAATCCTAAGAAAGTTACTAATGGAATAATGGAATTTCGAAGAATATGCACGTTATAGATCTTAGACATTTTTGTTCCTTTTGCCCTTGCAGTACGCACATAGTCTTTTCGGGAATTCTCGATAATATCATTTCGTAAAAATTGCGTATAGGATGCTGTACTTAATGCCCCTAATACTAATGCAGGTAAGATTACATGATGAATCCTACTTAAATAATATTCGAATGTTCCATCAGTTACTTGGATATCCACTGAGCCCCCGAAAGGAAACCAGTGCAAATTAAAAGAAAAGAAGTAAATGGCAAATACTGCTGCTACAAATGATGGCACAGCTAATGCCGTATAATTAAAGCCGGCAATTAGATTGTCTCCCAGAGTATATGGCTTTCTACCAGAATACATTCCCATTAGGAAAGCTAAGAAATATGTAATGACAAGAGCTGATACTCCAAGAAAAATGGTATTTGGCAGCTTTTCTGCAATTAAGTCTGCTACATCTATTTTATAGCGAGTAGATTTTCCGAACTCTCCTTGTACAAAATTTGTAATCCAGTTCCAATATTGCACAGGGATAGGGTCGTAGTATCCAGACTTTTGACGCATCTCTTCAATGTAAGCTGGGTCAGTGTTGTTTGGATCTATTTCGCCACTGAAGGAATCCCCTGGCATTAGCTTTGCTAGAGTGAACACCACGATGGATACAAGGAAAAGCATTGGAATCATTCCAAGAATCCGTCTGATTGTATATTTTAACATTGCATACTCTCCTTGTCTGACAATCTTTGTTGCTAGCTCTCAAGCACGGTAAGACACATTTCAGGAAATAAATCTTACCGTGCATAAGAGCAAAAAATTAGAATTCAGCGGCAGCATATTTGCGTGCCGCTGAATCTTTACACTCTATTATTCTTTAATCATGTACCATTCAGATGGGTTATTTGTTCCAGAAACGTCGATTGTAACCCCACCAACTGATTTAGTAACAGCTAAGATTTCTTCAAGCTCTGCAATATAAAGCATTGGAAGCTCTTCGTTCATGATTTTTTGCCATTCAACATAAATTTCTTTACGTTTTTCTTGGTCTGTTCCAACAACCTCAATGTCTAATGCATCGGTTAGCATTTTATCAGTTTCAGGATTGCTGTAACGAGTGTAGTTCCATAATTGGTCAGATCTTTGAGTACCAGTTGGGTCTGGATCTGCTCCAACACTCCATCCACCGAAGAATGTTTCGATAGCTGGGTCATCTTTTTCAATCATGTCATAGTAAAGGTTAACTTCTACCATTTCTAACTCAGTAGCTAAACCAATTGCATCCCAGTATTGAGTAAGTGCTTTTGCACGTGCTTCAAATGTAGGGTTTCCTGTAGCATAGTGAGAGAATTTCACAACAAATTTCTCACCATTTGGATCTTCACGTTTACCGTCTCCGTCTTTATCAACAAAGCCAGCTTCGTCTAACAATTCCATCGCTTTTTCAGGATTGTAGTCATAAGTGTTTAATTCGCTCTCATCAGCAGAAATCCAGTGTGCTGAAGGAACTGGCTTACTTACTGGTTTCGCATAACCAAACCAGAATGCATCAACCCACTCTTGACGGTTAAGTGCATACATCATCGCTTGACGTAATTTTTTATCTTGATATTTTGGTAATGTTTCAGAAACAACAAGTTTCTCGTTGTCAAACTTACCTAACTTAAATCCAACATAGTAATAAGAAAGACCTGGAGCTGTCATAATTTCTACGTTATCTAATTTTTCTACTTCAGGACCAGAAACTGGTTGTAAAGCGATCATGTGAACATCTTCATTTTGTAGAGCACCTACAGTAGAAGTATTATCAATTACACGTACGATGATTTTGTCTAGGTTAACTTCACCCTTCCAGTAATCTTCGTTACGTACTAATTCAACTGACTCACCTGGTACAATTTTTTCTACTTTGAATGCACCAAGACCAATTGGATTTGTTCTTACCAGGTCACTAGCAGACATTTCAGCAACTGGGATGTCTGCAAATGCTTTAGATGGCATCACGTATGTCCAAAGATCTGTTAAGTTGTTTACACGAGCTTGATCAAATGTTATTTCAATTTCATAGTCATTGATTACGTTGATACCAGAGATACTGTCTGCTTTTCCTTCACGGAATTCAGCAGCACCTACGATATTTTGAACGTTAGAATAACGTGGACCATCATAATCTGGATGAGCAAGTGTTTCTAAAGCAAATACCCAGTCATTAACTGTAAGTTCATCGCCATTATGGAATTTAACACCTTGCTCAAATGTAAATTTGAACACTTTGTTATCTTCTGTTTCCCAAGAAGCAAGGTTTGGCTGTGGAGCAAGATTTTCATCGAATTCGATTAACCCTTCATCAAATAGGCCAATAATTTCTGCATCTGTAGCAATTCCATAGAATGAGAAGTTAAATAATCCTTCTGGAGCTGCATCTAGACCGTATACTAAAGTACCGCCTTTTTTATCTTCTTCTGGTGTTACTGCTTCAGTTGGCTCTTTCTTTGTGTCATCAGCTGGTGTTTTTTCTTGGCTATCTTCATTACATGCTGCTAAGAATAAAGTTAACGTTAACATCATGGCAACTAGCCAAAATAGAGACTTCTTGTTCATTCTTTTCCCCCCAAATATTTTTTAGTTTTGATCATACAAGATACACGCTACATAATGCCCTGGTCTTACTTCCTTCAAAGAAGGCTTTACTTGTGAGCAAGCTTCCTGTGCCATTGGACATCTTGTATGGAACGGACATCCGGTTGGCGGGTTTGCAGGGCTCGGAACATCACCTTGTAACACGATGCGCTTTTTCTTCACTGTCGGCTTGGGCTCCGGGATAGCAGAGATGAGCGCTTGCGTATAAGGATGCAGCGGTTCACTGTATAAATCTTTATTTGAAGCAATCTCAACGAGGTTGCCCAAATACATTACTCCGATACGATCGCTCATATGCTTTACCACACTTAAATCGTGGGCAATAAACAAATAAGTTAGACCGTATTCTTTTTGTAGATCCTTTAGAAGATTCAATACCTGTGATTGTACAGATACGTCTAACGCTGAAACTGGTTCATCCGCTATAATCATCTTCGGGTTTAATGCTAGCGCACGGGCGATTCCTATACGCTGCCTTTGACCACCTGAAAACTCATGGGCATATTTGTAATATGCTGCTTCAGGTAAACCAACTTTGAGTAATAATCCTTTAATATATGATTCTAATTCCTTAGGATTCCGTTTTTCATAGTTTAGTATGGGCTCTGCAATAATATCCCCAACCATTTGCATAGGATTTAAGGAAGCATAAGGATCCTGGAAAACCATTTGAAAATCTCTTCTAGCCATTTGCAATTTCTTGCCTTTAAGGTTTGTAATATCTTTTCCATCAAAGAATATTTTTCCACCAGTCGGCTTCATCAATCGGAGAATTGTTCTACCTGTAGTTGATTTCCCACAACCTGATTCTCCTACAAGACCAAGGGTTTCACCTTTGCGTATAGTAAAGGATATGTCATCAACTGCTTTTACATTTCCTACTACTCTTCTAAAAAATCCCCCGTGAATCGGATAGTACTGCTTTAAATTTTCTACCCTTAGCAGCTCTTCGGGTTCTAATAATTCTGACTTTTCTTCCTGTGCGAAATCCTTTGTTGTCATACTACGCTTGCTCCTTCCTTCACTATGCTCATATCATATAGGTGGCAAGCAACTTCGTGCCCAGCTTCCGTTTCTATTAATTCAGGTGTAATAACTGTACATTGAGGCATTGCCATTGGGCATCGATTAGCAAATCTACATCCCACTGCTGGCATATCTTTTAGAGATGGAACTAGCCCATCAATTGTTGCTAGCTTTTCCACATCCTCATCCATTTTAGGTATTGCTTGCATCAGAAGCTGTGTGTATGGATGCTTCGGTCGTTCAAACAACTCTACGACATTCGCTCTTTCGGCAATCTTACCAGCGTACATAACAATAACTTCATCACATATCTCGGCTACCACGCCTAAATCATGCGTGATTAGGATGATTGACATGTCATTCACTTCTTGAATGTTTTTAAGTAATTCTAAGATTTGAGCTTGTACGGTTACATCAAGGGCAGTTGTTGGCTCGTCTGCGATAAGAAGTTTCGGTTGGCAGGCAATGGATATAGCGATCATCACCCTTTGTCTCATTCCCCCAGATAATTGATGAGGATATTCATCCACAATTTTCTCTGCTCTTGGAATACCAACGCTCTTTAACAACGCGATTGCTTTCTCTCTAGCAGCCTTTTTCGATATCTTTTCGTGATTTAAAAGCACTTCTTGTATTTGGTAGCCAATGGTAAATACAGGATTTAAAGATGTCATTGGCTCTTGGAAAATCATAGAGATATCTTTTCCTCGGATTTTATTCATCTGATTGTCGTTCATTTCGGAAATTACTTTGTCCTCAAAAACAATCTCTCCACCGCGGATTTTACCAATGCCTTGAGCTAAGAGCTGCATGATAGAAAGGGACATAACGCTCTTTCCACAACCAGATTCTCCTACTATTCCGACAATTTGCTTCCTGTTTACGTGGAAAGAAACATTATCGACAGCGTTATAATATTCACCATCTATCTTAAAACCAGTTTGTAAGTTTTTCACTTTCAATAAGGGTGTCTCTTTCTTAAAAGTATGATTGATTGCCATGTGTACACCTCAAATTTTTTATTTGTTGTTCTCTTAGATATGAATTTTATTACAAGTTTATTTCAAGAGCAATACATTTTTTAACTTTTCAATCAATTTGATATATTTACTCAATTCCATAAAGTACAAGAAAGTCAACTGCCATCTATATTTGGAAGGATATTAGTTGTTTGAAAAAAATTTTTTTATTTACCATCAAATATTCGACTTTTTTTCAAACTAATTTCATAGAATGATTACAAAAAAACCTATTCCTTCTCATTTATATGGAAAGAATAGGTAACTGATAGGAAAATTAAACTAGATGATGTTTTTAAACTTAATCAGGAGTAAAACAAATTTCTCAAGATAGACGGATATGCTAATCTAGCTTTTTAAATAATATACTTGCATTATGACCACCAAAGCCCAACGAGTTACTCATAGCAAATTGAATACTCTTTTCTCTTGCTTCGTTTGGTACGTAATCTAGGTCACATTGTGGATCTGGCGTCTCTAAATTGATCGTTGGCGGAAGGATACCTTCATGTAAGGCTAGGACTGTAAAGATGGCCTCTACACCACCTGCTGCTCCTAATAAATGACCAGTCATTGATTTTGTGGAGCTCATGGCAAGCTTATATGCATGCTCTCCAAAAACGCTTTTCACAGCCATTGTTTCAAATGCGTCGTTATAAGAGGTACTGGTACCATGCGCATTAATATAATCTACCGCTTCTGGTTGAACGTTTCCATCCTCCAATGCCTGTTTCATCGCTCTTGCAGCTCCCTCTCCTTCTGGCGCTGGTGCCGTGATATGGTGAGCGTCTCCGGTTGAACCATAGCCAATTATTTCTGCATAGATTTTTGCACCACGTGCTTTTGCATGCTCATAATCTTCTAGAATTACTATCCCGGCTCCCTCGCCAATAACAAAACCATCTCGATTTGCATCAAACGGTCTGGATGCTTTTTCAGGATCTGTATTTAAGCTAAGCGCTGTACTGGAACAAAATCCTGCAACTGACATACTTGTAATGGGTGCTTCCGCGCCTCCTGCTATCATAATGTCCGCATCTCCACGTTCAATAACCTTAAAAGCATCGCCTATGGAGTTCGTGCCAGAAGCACATGCGGTTACTGTACAAGAATTTATTGCTTTAGCACCAAAATGAATAGACACCTGTCCAGAAGCCATATCAGGAATCATCATCGGAACAAAGAATGGACTTACTCTTCTAGCACCCTTCTCTAAAAACACACGAAATTGCTGTTCATATGTTTCCATTCCTCCAATGCCGGAGCCAATCCATACACCAGTACGAAGTCCTAGCTCATCTGTTATCTCAAGTCCTGCTTCTTTTACAGCCATAATGGAAGCAGCCAGGGCATAATGAGTGAATCGATCCATTTTCCTAGCATCTTTTTTATCAATATAATTTTCAATTTGAAAATCCTTTACTTCTGCCGCTATTTTAGCTGAAAATAAATCTGCATCTAACCTAGTTAGCATTCCTACTCCAGATTTACCTGCCTTAATTCCAGACCAAGTTGTCTCCAAATCATTCCCTAGCGGGGTAACTGCACCTAATCCAGTTACCACAACTCTACGCTTTGTCATCCTTATTACTCCCCTTTTTTTATATTTATCTTCCCCATTTAAGTGTAATAGCGCCCCATGTCAATCCTCCACCAAAGCCTACCATGACAATGACATCATCGTCTTTCACTTTGCCATTATTAAGCTCTTCTTTCAATGATAAAGGAATAGAAGCCGAAGAAGTATTCCCATATTTATGAATTGTCTTCGACATCTTTTCTACCGGAAGCTCTAGTCGTTCTCTAGCAGCCTCCATAATTCGAATATTAGCCTGATGAGGTATCAGTAAATCTATATCCGTTTTCTTCAGACCAGCCTTTTCTATGACATTGACAGCGGACTCACCCATCTGACGAACTGCAAATTTAAATACTTCACGACCATTCATATAGATGTGAGGTCCGTCTTGGAATAAATACTTTCCACCAGTGCCGTTTGCTCCAAGCTCGTAAGAAAGGATTCCTCTACCTTCTGAAACCTTTCCAACCACAGCTGCACCTGCTCCATCTCCAAATAGAACAGCTGTATTTCGATCCTCCCAATTAGTGACTTTCGATAATTTTTCTACACCTACTACTAAAACATACTTATATGTGTCTGATTCGATAAATTGCTTTGCCGTTACTAATCCATACATAAATCCAGCACAAGCTGCCGAAATATCCATCGCAGCTGCATGAACTGCACCGAGCCGTTCTTGAATCATCGTTGCCACACTTGGAAAAGGTTTGTCAGGTGTTACAGTTGCAACGATAATCAACCCAATTTCTTCAGGAGAAATTTGTGCATGTTCGATTGCATTCTCAGCCGCCTTGAATGCCATATGAGAAGTATCTTCCTCAGGACCTGCAATTCTTCTCTCTTCAATCCCAGTCATTGTACGAATCCATTCATCTGAAGTATCTAATCGATTTTCTAAATCGTGGTTAGTTAGAATTTTCTCTGGAGTGTGGGTTCCTAAACCGATAATACCAGCATTCATCGTATCCCTCTCTTCTTGTAATCTATTATTAGTACCTGGTATTAATAATAGCGAATAAAACATTAATTTTCAATATAATTAGAACCATTTATAAATATTCTTTTGCATTGGGACAACATATGGTATGATACAGTTAGTCAATTTAAGCATGAGGTGAATGAAATGAAATATATTATGACGTTCTTTTGGACAATTATCTTAGTTACAATGCTTAACTATGTAGTTGGTTCCGTTCAAGGTGTAGCGAAGTTTGAATTAATGGACGGGCTTTATATGGCCATTCCGGCAGCTATTATCATTTTGTTGATTACTGCAATTATTCCAAACGATCCAGCTCCAACACATGACCATCATTAATCTATAAGAAAAGAGGGTGTCCCGATATTTTGGGTACCCTCTTTTTTTATCAACTTAAGCCGCAGTGACTACAAGCTCATTGTTTTCAATCCTAGCTTCAATTTTTCCGCCTGGTGGAATACTTCCGCTTATGAGCATACGTGCAACCGCAGTTTCTAAATGACGCTGGATAAATCTCTTTAAAGGACGCGCACCGTATGCCGCATCTGTCCCTTCCTTTACAATCCATTTATACACATCTTCGTGAACCTGTAAGCTCACTTCTTGTTCTACTAAACGCTTTTGTAGCTGTTTCACATATTTTTCTGCTATTTTTTCAAAATGCTGAGTCGATAAAGAATGGAACATAATGATGTCATCCATTCGATTAAGCAGCTCCGGTTTAAAATGGTCACGTAGCGCCGCCATTACCATTGCTTCCTCTGCTTCTTCCACTGTACCTGTTGTATTTGTAAGGTATTGTGAACCTATATTAGAGGTTAAAATTACAACCGTATTCGTGAAGTTTACAATTCTACCTTGACTATCGGTAATACGACCATCATCCATCAGCTGCAACAGAATATTCGCAACGTCTGGATGAGCCTTTTCAATTTCATCCAATAATACAACGGAATATGGATTTCTTCTTACTGCCTCTGTCAGCTGTCCGCCTTCTTCATATCCTATATAACCAGGAGGAGCACCAACTAAGCGGGAAACACTATGCTTTTCCATATACTCAGACATATCGATTCGAATAAAATGGTCCTCCGAATCAAATAGGTTTGCAGCCAATGATTTAGCAAGCTCCGTTTTCCCAACACCAGTTGGCCCTAGGAATAAAAAGCTTCCAATCGGCTTATTTGGATCCTTAATACCAGCTCTTGCTCTCCATACTGACTCTGTCACTAATCGAACTGCTTGGTCTTGGCCAACTACTCTTTCACCAAGTGTCTCCTTTAGTCTAAGCAGCTTTTCTCGTTCTCCTTCGACAAGTTTCGTCACAGGTATCCCTGTCCATCTAGAAATAATAGAAGCTATCTCGTCGGAGGTTACCTCCTCACGAAGCAATCTATTTTCTGCTCCTTTATTAACATCCTGCTCATATTCAGTTAATTCTTTTTCAAGTGATGGAATTCGCCCGTGTCGAAGCTCTGCTGCTTTATTTAAATCATAGTTATTTTCCGCTTCCTCTAATTCTCTACGATAACGGTCCAGCTCTTCTCTCTTCTGCTGAATAACTTGGATGGCTTTCTTTTCATTTTCCCATTTGCTTCTCATTTCTTTTATAGAATCTTCCAATTCCTTCAGCTCTTCACGCAATAGTTCTAAACGCTTCTGACTAGCAGCATCCTTTTCCTTCATTAACGCCTGCTCTTCAATTTGGAGCTGCATAATACGTCTAGTGACCTCATCCAATTCCTGAGGCATAGAATCTATTTCTGTACGAATCATTGCACAAGCCTCGTCTATCAAGTCAATTGCTTTATCCGGAAGAAAACGCTCCGTTATATAACGATTTGATAGCTGGGAAGCTGCCACTATTGCTCGGTCATGTATTCGTACACCATGGTGTAACTCGAAACGTTCCTTCAACCCACGTAGAATAGAAATAGTATCCTCTACAGACGGCTCACGAACTAGAACCTGTTGGAATCTCCGCTCAAGAGCAGGGTCCTTTTCAATATGCATTCGGTATTCATCTAATGTAGTCGCACCAATACAGTGTAATTCTCCACGAGCGAGCATAGGCTTCAGCATATTACCTGCGTCCATTGCTCCATCTGACTTCCCTGCACCAACTATCGTATGGATTTCATCAATAAAAAGAATGATTTGTCCTTCGCTTTCTCTGACCTGCTTTAACACAGCTTGAAGGCGCTCTTCAAATTCTCCACGGTATTTTGCTCCAGCAATTAACGAACTCATATCAAGCTCATAAATTTCTTTTTCTTTTAATCCCTCTGGCACGTCTTTTTTTACGATCCGTTGAGCGAGTCCTTCTACTATAGCAGTTTTACCTACGCCTGGTTCTCCTATTAAGACGGGGTTATTTTTTGTTTTTCTAGACAAAATACGAATAACATCTCTGATTTCTTGATCTCGTCCGATGACAGGATCCATCTTTCCTTCTTTAACTGCTGTTACTAGGTTTCTTCCATAAGTATCTAACGGGCTTTTTTGATCTTGCTGATTTAATTGCATTACTTTCAACTCCGTTCTAAAAAAGTTTGACCTTTCTTGACTAATACAATAGTATTGCTTCTAGCATATATTGTAAAGAAATATGCTATGATGGATAGAAAACTGGAAAGGTGGGGGTCATAAGTGAGCGATAATATATTATTATCCCCAGACATTGTAGCTTTATTTCAGCAATATGGTACAAATATAAAGATTGAAAAAGATAGACCCGTCTTTAAAGAGGGAGAGCAATCCAATGATATCTTCTTCATCCATACTGGCTCTATTAGTATCGTAAAAGATACAGAGGGTGGCAAACAGATGATGCTAAGAATTGTTGGTCCTCAGAATTGCATAGGGGAGGATTCAATCTTCTCAGACAGCTCAATCCATCATTTTTCGGCAATTTCTATGGAGCCCACTCTTTTAACCGCGTTAAATAGAAGTAAATTCGAAGCACTTCTAGTAAACTCAACGAGTATAATGGTAGAGTGGACGAAATATGTACAGCTTATATACTCTAGAAATCAAACAAGGTTCCGAGATTTAATGTTAAATGGGAAAAAAGGTGCTCTGTACTCTACTTTGATTCGTTTAGCGAATACTTATGGAGTTCCTGAGAATCATGGGAGTATTAAAATAAACTTCCCTTTAACCAATCAAAATATTGCCAACCTTTGTGCGATGAGTAGAGAAGTAGTGAACAGAATGCTAAATGACTTAAAAAGTGAAGGCATCGTATCCTTTCAAAAGGGTATCATTACCATTCATGACATAGAAAAATTGCGCAATGAAAACCAATGTGAAAACTGTCCCTTATGTATTTGTCGAATAGATTAAGAAATGCGCAAGCGCCTACGTCTGCCCCAACAAGCAAATGGGGTACGGCGAGTACGGAAGGAAAACTAAGAACGTCACATTGTGTGACAACGTTTTCCTGACCAACATCTTGTTGGCCCTCGAGGGGCAAGGCGCTGGAGCTGAACAGCACTGAAATACGCAAGCGCCAAAATTGAAAAATTTGTATTTTTAAAATAAAAAAGTGTATGCCCCTGAATAAGGAGCATACACTTTTTGCTGTTCTTTTTACCTTATCCCTAAAGCAATCTTTGCATAACGTGACATGTTATCTCTTGACCAAGGTGGATTAAATACGACATTAACCTCTGTATCCTTAACCTCAGGCAACTCTGCCAATGCAGTTTTTACTTGATCAACAATCATAGGTCCCATTGGGCAACCGATGGAAGTTAGTGTCATTGTTACAGTAGCTAGTCCTTCCTCTGTCAAATCTACCTCATATACTAGGCCTAGATTTACTATGTCGACTCCTAGCTCAGGATCGATCACATTTTCAAGGGCCGACATCATGCTATCTTTCATGTCTTGATCCATTTATGATTCCTCCTAACTTCTTTCATTTCACCTAATCATAGCAAACTAACATCATTATGCCAAACTGTTTGCAAGCCACTCCATCGCTCTTAGCATGCCTTTACGAGAAACTGCATGCCCTGAGGATTTTTCACTCATGAATTCGATGCTTTCCTCACCATATGCAGCTTGAAATTTCTGAATAAAAGCTGCAGTTGGCTTGTAAGGAACCACTTCATCTTTCTCACCATGCCAGAAAAACAAGCCCTTCCCCTCCAGCTTTTCCATTTGAGTGGTAACATCAAACATTGCAAGCGTAGCAAACATTTTTTCTCTTTCTTCATCTGACAGAGGAATTTGGAAGCCACTTGTTTCAAATGTCGAAATTTGCTGCTTCGCAAGCTCTACATAGCCTGGCGTTCCCATCATAATAGCAGCTGAGTCAATCCATGGATATGCAGTTAAACACCCAAGGGCTGTAATCCCACCCATGGAGGTTCCTGCAACTCCCATACGTTGAGTTGTAAGATAGCCTCTTTTCTCGAGTTCCTTCTTTAGCTTCCCTACTTCTTCTATAGAAGTTAAAACAGTTTCCCAAAACCGAAGACTCATTTGGATTTGATCCAACTGCTCGTCGCGTTCCCCATGTAAATGAGCATCAGGCATGAATACTCGAACACCTTTTTGTACAAGCTGATACGCATAATGCAGGTTGTGCTCTTTCCCACTTTCAAACCCATGTAAAAAAATTACGATGGGCGCTTCTTCATCCATACTATTATTGTATATATGTAAGAGAGGTATACCATCCCACTTTTCTGATTGAACAATCATTCCATCCACCTCCGATAATATATTATTTTACCAAAGCAAAAGCTCTTTTTCAAAAGACGTTAATTCGTTTTGACGTCCTACCTTTAACAGGATACACTTTACAATAGAGAGGAGTTTAAGAAATGGATCGTCATTTAATTGTTTTAGATTTAGATGGAACTTTATTAACAGATGAAAAAGTCATATCTTCCAAAACGAAGAAAGTCCTTCTTCAAGCAAAGGAAGCTGGCCACGAGGTTATGATTGCTACTGGGAGACCTTATCGAGCTAGTGAAATGTATTATCGTGAACTAGGATTACATACTCCCATCGTAAATTTTAATGGAGCTTTCGTGCATCATCCAAAAAATGCTTCTTGGGAGATAAAACATACTCCTATTGACTTGAAAGTTGTAAAAGAGGTAATCGAAGCAGTAGAAGAATATTCTATTAAGAACATGCTTGCAGAGGTAAAAGATGATGTGTACATGCATTACCACGATGAAAAAATGATCTCTGCCTTTGCTTTAGGTAACCCCTATCTAACAACTGGAGACTTGCGCACTTTTTTAACAACAGATCCTACCTGCTTACTCATTCATCCAGAAGAGGAATCAGTAGAGCAAGTAAGAAAGCATCTAGGAGACGTGCATGCAGAGGTAATTGACCACCGTCGCTGGGGCGCACCTTGGGATGTAATAGAAATCGTGAAAAGTGGCTTGAACAAAGCAGTCGGCCTTTCCCATGTATCAAATTATTTGGGCATACCGAAAGAGAGAATTATTGCATTTGGGGATGAAGACAACGATTTAGAAATGATAGAATATGCCGGAATCGGTGTAGCGATGGGCAATGCAATTAAACCATTACAAAATATTGCGAATGAAATAACTTTTTCTAATAACGAAGATGGTATTGCAGAATTCTTAAAGGAAAGATTAAAATTAACGTAAAACGATTTAAGGGGGATGGATATGAAAATATTTGCAGATAGTGGCAGTGACTTACCAAAATCATTTTTTACAGAGAATAACGTGGAATTATTTCCTCTTCGTGTTCATATTGAGGACAAGGAATATGAAGACATTGTAGCTATTAACTCTATGGAAGTATATCAAGCAATTCGAAATGGAAGTCAGCCGAAAACCTCCCAGGTTTCACCGGAGCTATTTTTAACCGTTTTTGAAGAGCTAGCAAAATCAGGCGAAGAAGGAATTTATATTTCCTTTTCCTCCGAGCTTTCCGGTACATACAGTACAGCTGTTATGATGAGGGAACAAGTCTTAGAAAAATACCCAGAGTTGAAATTAACCATTATCGATTCAAAATGTGCATCTCTTGGCTATGGTCTCCTTATCCAAGAAGCTGTAAAAATGAGAGACTCTCATTCTACCCTTGAAGAAATAGAGAAGACAATTACAAGCATGGCTTTGAACATGGTGCACTTATTTACAGTAGAAGATTTAGATTACCTTGCCAAAGGTGGCCGAGTTTCAAAAGCTAGCGCATTTATTGGTGGGCTATTAAATATTAAGCCAGTTTTGCATGTGGAAGATGGAAAGCTTGTTCCGATTGAAAAGGTGAGAGGCTCTAAAAAAGTAATTAAACGAATTGTTGATTTAATGGATGAAAGAGGATCCAATTTTTCGGAGCAAATCGTAGCGATTAGCCATGCAGATGATTTGGAAAAGGCGAATGAATTAAAGCAAATGATCGAAGAACGTTACCAACCAAAAGAAGTACAAATCCATTTAATTGGCTCCGTAATCGGTGCACACACTGGTCCTGGAGCTGTAGCTCTATTTTTCTTGAATAAGCAATCATTCCAATAACTTTTTAGAGTAGGCAAGTCTTTTGAGACCTGCCTACTTTTTTGGATACTTCTGCTGTTTACATCCATACTAATCTCTACATGAAGAAATTCATGATAATCAACAAAGGAGATAAATTATGGGAATCCTATCAGGCAATCAACAAAATGAGCCACTGCATTGTGGCGAGGTTTTTACTATTTGGACAAACCTAACAGTAAACCAAGGTTTCGTTGCAGCGTATCAAACATTTTATAACCACACTGGTGATGAAGACTTACGCAAGATCATCCTTGATTTTATTGACTGCGCAAAGGACGAGAATAAGGAGCTTGAAAAAGTATTAAAAGTAAATGGTGTAGGACTTCCACCTGCCCCTCCTGAACGACCTGTCGCTAACTTAGAGGACATCCCAGCAGGAGCAAGATTCAATGACCCTGAAATTGCTGCAGCGTTAGGAATGGACGGAGCAGCTGGCTTAGTATCTTGTAGTGAGGCAATGGGTATCTGTACTAGAGAAGATATCGCCATGATGTATGGACAATTCCATATGAAAAAGGCACAGCTTAGCGCGAAGCTTTTAAAGCTGGTAAAGGAAAAGGGCTGGCTAATCGTCCCTCCTCCATATCTTCAACACCAAGCATAACTGTCCATGCTAAACGATAAGGCGCATTCTATTTCTACAAAATAGAATGCGCCTTAATTCTTTACCTATTTTGTTTCCTCATCTTTTCTTCGTTGTTTTCCTTTTCTCCAAACAATAACGAGAAAAACAATAAATAATAGATAAGAAACAGCCATTGCAATAATATAAGAAGTATTGAGACCTTTTCTATCGGTTACCTGAAACACTTCCACAATTTCACGGTCTATCACTAAGCGATAAGATCCATCGTCTGACGGTCGAACCACATCAGATTCGAAAATGCCCCTTAGCTCCTTCTCTTCTCCTACAACTTCACTTGCTATATCTATTCTTTGCGTTTTGGAAGTATTATTTACTACTACTATAAATGTTTCATCCTCCGAAGATCGCTTATAGACAATATAGCCATTTTCATTTTTTATTAGCTCCAGATCACCAGTTCTCATGGTTTCGGATTTATTTCGAATGGAATGGATGTCTTGAATATATTCAATCAGCTCTTCATCTACTCGGAAGTTCATGATTTGGTGTGCATCTTCCCTTTTCTCACCATTCATCGCAATCTCGGTACCATAGGTCATATAAGGCACGCCTGGCAAAGTAAGAATGGCTCCCATCGCATTCTTGATACGAGTGGGAGGAAACATATTTTCTAATGCACTATAAACCGTGAATCTTGGTGTATCCACACTATCAATCATGACAAGCTGATTAGATGCTATTTGGTCGATTCCTTCAGTAGAGAGATCAACATTTTTAAATGCATTCCGGAAAATTTCAAGCGATTCTGAACTGTATTGGGTATCAAAGTTCCCTTCTGCTTCCTCCAAAGTAATGACATACATCGGTGAGCGAACTTCTTTTAATGCTTGTATCAGACGGTTAATAAAATCTGTCGGAGCACCCTCCAATTCAGATAGTTTCACTCCATCAATTTCATATTTCTGAGCAAACCCAACAAACACTTCGATTAAAGCATCTTGAACCTCTGTTTTTTGAAGATCTAATTGTGTTCTTCCATCTTCAGTTGATTGAATCCAATCTGCTTTTTCCTGATCATCTGCCCATACATGGCTTTCGCTAAAATTATTTAGCGGAAACTCTACCATGAGCTTCATATTATTGTCATGGGTCTTCTCAATTAATGCTTCAAATTCTTCTTGCGTCCCGAACTGCTTCTCTAATTCATCAAAGCTAAGAATCGCTTTGCCGTCATAGCTCTCTGTCGAGAAGACTGGTCCAATTGATAGAATAGTAAAGCCCATATCCGAAATATGCAACAGCTTTTCTGTTACCCCTACAAAATCTCCACCGGCAAACGCAGCAGGGTTCTTCGTATCAATGTTATAGTCATTTGCTGATAACTGATTAAAATATCGGTCTACTAATAAATCATAAATGCTTTCATCCTGTATGGTTTCATTTTCTTCAGCAAATACAGTCGGAATATTGTAAATCAACAAGCTACCAATAAGTAGCAGTGATAACACAAACTTTTTACATGTCAAAGGAAATCCTCCTTATAATAAGAACTTGTCCATCGTTAATTTTAACAAAGGTCCGTTCTAATCGCTATTATTTACGAAGAATTCCGTATTTATAATTCGTCTAAACTGTGAAATCGTGGTTGATAGGAGGAAGTTTAAAGATGAGAAGTTTATTACCAATAAAAGAGGTATTACACACCCGGCTCGAAGGTATATACCTTACAGATTGATAGAAACCTAATTTTTTCGAGACATCCACAGTTCCGAGCGATAGATCCACTAGCGCTCGATACGACCTCAGTTTCACTCGATAGAACCCTCACATCGCTCGGTACAAACCCGGTTTCGCTCGGTAGACCCTTCATATCGCACGATAGGACTCTAGTTCCGAGCAATAGATTCCTCTGCGAGCAGTAACCCTTCATTTCCGCGCAATAGACTCCTTCTTTCGAGCGATAACCCTCTCCTACCGCGCAGTAGAGTCCTAGTTCCGAGCGATAGATTCCTCTGCGAGCAGTAGGTCCTCATTTCCGCGCAATAAACCTCTTCTTTCGCGCAATAGCCCTCTCCTATCGCGCAGTAACCCCTCGTTTCCGAGCAATAGATTCCTCAGCGAACAATATTCCTTACCACTCAATAATTCCCCAAATAAAAAGAGCATAGACTCGCAAACTGCGAATCTATACTCTCTCGTTCTGTTATTAAGCTAAGAAATTGAAACCCATTGGCAATTTGAAGCCAAGGAATGCAGTGATAAAGAAGAATACAAATACTAGTACTAGGAAAGTAGTATATGGCTTTCCTTTTCCTTTTTTCACTAAAGCCATCTCCATCATTCCGATTACTAGAAGACCAGCAATGAACTTAAATCCGTAAAGCATTCCTTCACCGTAGTCCATTCCTTTGATGAATAGTGCTACACCAGTAGCTATAATTAGTAAGTAATCCACTCGTAAAATCATGTGTACAACTTTTGGGTTCTTGATAGCTAATGCAATAAAGAAAAGAATTAATCCTACTGCCCAAGTTGTAATGTGTAAATGCGTATTTGCTAAAATATCCAATTGGCTCACCTCAACATCGTTTAATGACTTTATTGTAGCACAATTCTAGCAACTACTCGAATTTATTCACTAGAGTTCCGATGCCTTCAATGGAAACTTTCACAATATCTCCAGATTTTAAGAATTTAGGTGGATTGAATCCTTTTCCTACCCCTGCTGGAGTGCCGGTTAGAATCACGTCTCCAGGCTCTAGTGTTACGACCTTCGAAATCTCGCAGATAATGTCCTCAACCGAATAGATCATATCGGATGTTTTTCCGTTTTGTCGTATTTCGTCATTTACCTTTGTCACAATCGTTAAGTCCTGTGGGTTTGGAATTTCATCCTTCGTTACTACGTACGGTCCCATTGGACAGGAGCATTCAAGGCTTTTTCCTAAAAAGAACTGCTGATGTTTCTTTTGTAAATCTCTCGCTGTAATGTCATTTGCTATTGTGTAACCGAATATATAGTCATAGGCCATCTTAGAAGGAATATTCTTCCCTTCTTTTCCTATAACGATGGCAAGCTCGCCTTCATAGTCTAAGGAATCCGTTATATCTGAATGAATTGGAAGTGTCTGTTCATCCGCAGCGATACTTGTTGGTGCTTTGGTAAATACCACAAATTCCTCTGCTACTCCTCCCATTTCTTTTGCGTGATCTGCATAGTTTTTCCCAATTGCCATTATATTTTTAGGTGTTCTAGGGATTGGCGCTAGCCATTCAATTTCTGTAAATGCACGCTTAAAGATATTAGGGTTTTCTTCCTTCAAAGCTGCTTCCACTAATACGCGAATCTGTTCCACAAAATCGATACCGAAGCTTACACCTTGGACGATAGTGGCCGGGAAACTTGGAAGTATCTGAAGCTGTTCCTGAATTGTTAGTACATCCCACACTGCCTCTTCCTTTTTCACCTTAGGACCAAAGTAAATTTTGTCGTTTATTCGGTATGACAACAGTTTCATCTATAACACTCCTCCAAAGAAATTTACAATCTATTCATCTAGTCTATTATACTTTGACAATGTTTTCATCTATTTTGTTGAACTATTTGAATAAGTCAGTTTTCTCCAGACTAGCTCTACTGGTCCCTGCTTAAATTTCGTAAACCAAATCTCTGCAAAAATGATTTGGAGCACATAAATCCCAACGGCCATCCACGTTCCGGTGCTTACATCCACTCTACCGTACAACGCAAAGCCATACGAATAAAAGATAGTAGTCGCAATAATGGATTGCATCAGATAAAGGGTCATCGACATACGTCCCGCTTTTCCGACAGGCGATAGGATCTTCGCCACGATTGGCATACTACAAATAAGAGCTAAGAACCCTCCATATGCAATCGCTTGAAGTGCTCCACCAAATAAATCACCTGCTGAACTATAAAAAATATTAGCTTCCTTTGTAAATGGCAACCATTTAATATATGTTCCCACAATGAAGGATACTAAAACAGTAATAATCCAAAAAACCTTCAATTCTTTTGCTCGCTCGATAAGCTTAAGCTTTGACGCTGCTGCCCCAATAAGCAAAAATGGAAGTATATTGGTGATGGCGAGTAGAAAATTAGAGCCCCACTGATTCATATACCACCAATCTGCCAGGTTTCGGGATAAAATCTCTCCCCAGCTTCCCTGTGAATAAGCTAAGATAGAAGCTTCTACCTCTTGCATTCCTGCATATACGGTTAATGCTTCTGGGTCTATAAGGCTCGCTATATATACCAGCCCCATCAACAGACCGTTTGGTATTAGAAATAGCACAGCCCCAATAACAAATAGCCATACTGGCTTCAAACTCATTAATAAGATAAGCAATAACCCAGCAAACGCATACGTAATCAGTATATCTCCAGACCAAATTAGAAAAGCATGGATACAACCAATTCCTAATAAAATCAGTAGTCTTCTAACAGCAAGCTTCCAAAAGGAAGTTCCCGCCTTTTCTGATTTTGTAAACTGCATCGCAAGCCCATACCCAAACAGCATGGCAAATAACGGATACACACTTCCTTGCACAAATATATCAATCCACTTAAACGTCTCATAATCCTGTGGATTTTGATACCATGTGTAAGGATTTACATAAATATAAGGACCATGAAAAAACAGCATATTCACTACAAAAATCCCTAGTAATGCAAACCCCCTCATAATATCGATGGACACAACTCTCTCTTTCTCTTGCGTTGGTAAAATCAACATACTTCCCCCTAAATAGAAACTGTTTTATTTATATCAAATAGATATAGAATCTTTTCTTTAATTTTGATGTGTAAAATTTCTTCCAGTGCCTTTGCATATAAGGAAAGCTGGACCTCGTATCGATGTTCCATTTCCTTCTTTAGCATTTCTTCATTTTCAGCTAAATGTCTTACTCGGTCTGTTTTATAATCGAGCAGCACCCATTGCCCGTCCTCTAAAAATAGGCAATCCACTACCCCTTGGATAATTTGTCTATCGCCAAGCTCATCCTCCAGAACATATGTAAAAGGAAATTCCCTCATTACCTGCTCGGCATTTTTTAAACGATCAAATATAGTGGAATGAAAGAACGGCTCTATTTTTCTTGGGTTGATCGCTTCCTTCTCGGCTTCGCTAATAATTTCTCTTTCTACTAGCCTCTCTGCAAAAAGCTTAATCTGTTCCTGTGTTTTTATTTCCTGCAAATCGATGTGCTGCATAAAAGCATGGACTGCTGTTCCCGCCTCTGCACCTGTAAGACGAGAGCCCTCTTGAAGAAAGGATGGTCTTTTTGCCACTCTTTGCTGATCGCTTGCTGGACTTTTCGTTTGAAAGTATTCTTCGTCATCTCGTTCCATGAGCAACATCATCCGCTTTATCTCACTGACCGTTTGCTTCGAGCGTTTTTGAGTGGATAATTCATAATGGTATCTTGTGTCAAATCTTCTTTTTACCTCTCCCAAATGGATGTCTGGTTGAGTGATAAGCTCTTTTAAATTCGTTTGCTTCGTCTCTTCTTTCTTCTGCTCCACTTTTAGTGCATCTATCGGGATTGCCTTTAGCCTCCATTTAGACTCACTACTTACAATGTTGGCTTCATTGATGGACGAAAGATGCTGGTAATCGACGTGTCTCGCAAGAGCAGGCCCTATCCAATCTAGGTATCCCTTAGCCTTCGCCCGCACATAGTCAGGCAGCATCTCGTGGCTCAATAAATACTGCGCATCCTCCCATTTTTCAAGCGTTTTGGCTAGGTCCTTGATGGTAGCCACCAAATAGAGATGCTCTTTTGCTCTTGTCATCGCTACATAAAGCACCCTCATTTCCTCTGCCTTCAGCTCCATCTGTTTCTTTTCCTTGATAGATAAAAACGGCAGAGAGGTGAAGGATAAACGCTTCACTGGATCGATTGCTTTCACAGCTAGTCCAAAGTTTTGGTCAAATAAATACGGTTCATTAAAATCCATCTGATTGAAAGAGCGCCCCATTCCAGCAAGGAAGACAACTGGGAACTCCAATCCTTTCGAGGAATGAATCGTCATAAGTCGTACAACATTTTCCTTTTCACTGATTGCTCTTGCTGCTCCAAGGTCATCTCCTCGCTTACGCATCCGGTCAATGAACCGTAAGAAACGGAACAGCCCACGGAAAGAAGTTCGTTCATAATCCTTTGCACGGTCATGCAGGATTCGCAGGTTTGCCTGACGCTGCTTGCCATTCGGCATTGAGCCGACAATCTCATAATAATGGGTGTCTAAATAAATTTGCCAGATTAAGTCTGCAAGAGAACCCCTTCTACTCAAGTTTCTCCAATCCTCAAACTGAAGCAAGAAGCGTTGCAGCTTCTCTCCTGTCTCAGCAGATAGTCCAGAGCCACCTTTCGATACAAAGGTCTTCAATGCTTCATAAAATGGTTCCTTAGGTGCGGATAGACGAATCAAGGACAGCTCTGATTCTGTTAATCCAACAAATGGTGCTCTTAACACGGATGCCAAAGAAATATCCTGGTAAGGGTTATCGATCGTTCGCAAGGTATGAAGCATGATTAATACCTCGATTGCTTCAAAATAGCCCTTCGACAGCTCAGCGTATAAAGGAATTCCCGCCTCTTTAAATTGCTCCGTAACCTCCTGCGACCATGTCATGGAACGCATCAAGATAACAATATCACTATATTCTAGTGGTCTTGCTTGCTTTTTCCATGGGTCGTACACAGTGTGGCCAGTACGCATCATCTCTTTTATTTTCGAGATAATATAACGAGCCTCTGCTTGCGATTTTTTTAAATCCTCTTCAGCTCTAGTTGTCTCCGATTCCTCTTCCTCTATCTCCACACTGCCATTCTCTACCTCATACAGTAATGCCAGCTCCACTGCCGCATCCTTGTCATCATAAGGTGCCTGTGGCTTTAGGGAAGCTGCATCATCATACGCAATCTCTCCAACCTTTTCTCCCATAACTTGCTGAAATATATAGTTGGTCGCATGGAGTACCTCTTGTCGACTTCTAAAGTTGGCATTCAAATCTATTTTAATTCCAGAGTTATCTGGTATTTCCTTAAACTCTCGGTACTTACCTAGAAAAAGCATAGGCTCAGCTAAACGGAAACGGTAAATGGACTGCTTCACGTCCCCAACCATGAACATATTGCCGTCTGGCTCTTGACCGCTTTTCACTAGCTGAAGAATGGTTTCCTGCAGCAAGTTGGTATCCTGATACTCATCCACTAACACTTCTTTGAAGCGGGCTTGGTAGTCCATTGCAATAGCAGACGGTATTAGATTTCCTTCCTCATCTCTGTCCGTCAGAATCTCTAGAGCGTAATGCTCTAAATCAGAGAAATCTACCAGACCTCTTTCATTTTTCGCAGCCATATAACGGTCGCCATAAGTAATCGCAAGCTCGGTCAAGGTACGTAAATGGGGTGCCATTAAGCGCATTTCTTCTAAAAGCCGCGCTGGGGTTCTCATGAAATACTTTTCTTTTATTTCGTTAACTATTTTCTTCACTCTATTTCGTTTGTCTGCTGCTTGCTTTTTCAGCTTTTCATCACATGAGTCCTTCCGAATTGCCGCTGCTTTTCCCCAGGTGAGACCTTGGAAATAAAAATAAGTATCCTCCCATGACCCTAACTTCAATAATTCAACGGCTCCTTGTATCAATTGCTGATCCTTGTCTGCGGTATCTGCAAGGGGCGCTGGTCCATTCGGCAGTTTTGCCAATCGCTTGATTTCCTCGGAAACTGCTATTGCCTCCTCCAGCTGATGAATCAAGGAAAGCTTTAACGGTTCAATAAAAGGCAGCTCGTCAATGGTCATATCTGCCGGCAATTCATAAGCCGCTGGGATCGCACGTAGCCACTTTTCCGGCTCCGGATGAACTCTTGCATAGGAGTATAGCTTGTCTATCATGATTTCAATCGACTGGTCATCACGGTCGCTCGTAAAGCTATCGGATAATAAATACATGGGCTCTGGGTTCTCTAGCTGATATGCCTCCTCCAAAATATCTGCTAACACATCGTCACGCATCAAGGCAGCCTCTGTCTCATCTGCGATTCGAAATCCTGGATCGATGGAAAGCATATAAGAATACTGACGTACAATATTTAAGCAAAAGGAATGCAGCGTGGAGATCTGTGCCTTGTTCAAAAGGTTCAACTGCTTCCGTAGATGCGCTGATTCTGGGTCAGCTGCTATCGCACGCTCCAGCGCCTCTCTCATACGATGTCTCATTTCAGCAGCAGAGGCATTCGTAAAGGTAACGACTAAAAGCTCATCTACATTTATCGGATTCTCTTTTGCCAATACTTTTTGTATGAGTCGATCAATTAGCACAGCAGTCTTCCCAGATCCAGCGGCTGCAGCAACAAGTACGTCAGACCCTGTAGCCCATATTGCCTTCCATTGTGCCGGTGTCCATGTTAAATCCTTTGGCATTTCAGGAATGTTCATCTGTACTCATCTCCCTTTGAATCTTTTCTGCGATTATCTCTGGATTCTCTATTTTAATTGCTCTCACTTGCTGAGCTGGATCCTGTGGGTCAAATTGACATACGCTTCGATAGGAGCAATAAGTGCATGGCATTTTATCCTTTAAACGGTATGGATACACTCGCGTATCTCCTGCATTCATCCCGTTCCCTGCCTGCTCATGCTTTTTGCGCACAAAGGATTGCAGCAAGCGCATTTGTTCAGGCTCAACTACCTTAGAGGATGACTTGGAAAGCTGACCGTCTTTATTCATCCGTACCGGAAGCACCTTCGAAAAACCATCTATCTCCTGGTCCATTTCCATGACAACCTCTGGATCATCCAATAAAAGACCATTCATCTTATAGGATTTATAGATTGCATCCTCCAGCTCATAATCCCCTATTTCTTTAGCACTTTGAATAAGTGGATTATGCAGATGAACATATAGTACGCCAGCCGGCTCCGCATCCTCTTGAAGCCAAATCTTCGCATTTTCAACTGCCACATCTAAATAAGTCAGCATTTGCAAGGATAGTCCATGATACACCTCGTTCAAATCAATACCTTGCTTGGATGATTTATAATCAACGATTCTCATATACATATTGCCGTTTACATTTGCAGCATCCACTCGGTCAATTCGCCCACGTAAACGCATCTTCCGTCTGTTTTTTAATGGTATTTCAAGTGGCGGAAGCTGCTCCCCTGGACCAAAGCCTGCCTCTATTGCAATAGGCACAAAATTAGAGCCCTTTGCATGCTTGCTCATCGCAATTAACGTGTTGCCCACAATCTGCTCCAGCTTTCTCTGGATATAGCGATAGCGATTGGTACTTAACAGCAATTGATGGACAAATACCGGCACGATATAACTTACTGCTTCTTTGGCCAGTCTTAAGCATTGCTCTCTTGTCAGCTCACCCCATGTGACATTTAATCGCTTAGTTTCATCGGAAATCCACTTAAGCGCAGCATGGAACAAATCTCCCATTGCAGGTGGCTCGAGTCTATATTCGGAGCGTTCCTCCAGCTTCAGACCATAGCCTGCAAAATGTGCGAACGGACAGCTATAATACGTTTCCACCCGTGATACACTTGAATTGATTGTTTCCCCGTAAAGGGCAGCTGTAATTTCAGGGGCTAATCGTTCTGTCTTGTTCCCTTTTAGCATTGGCTTCAGTATTCTTTTTATTAACCTCGACCAATAAGGGTCTTCCATATAATATTGATAGACAGATTGCCAAACTTCCGGAAGCTCTCCTGAATCTATTGCCTCTCTCAGTTGCATAATCAAATAAGGCAACGCAGTTCGAGGATGGCTAATTACCTCTCTGTCTAGCCTTCTATCCTTCACATCTGTCGGATCAATTACCGCAAGCTCTGGTTTTATTCCGCCGACAAGCTGGTTTAGCTTTTTAATATACATCGAAGGAAGTAAGGCCTTCCCCTCACTATCAGCGATAGAATAAGAGACGAATAAATAATGAGAAGGAGTGACAAATGCCTTGTAGGTTAAATAATTTTCATCCAGCAAGCGCATTCGGGAGGTTGGAGCTAGCTCGAAGCCAACCTGATTAAACCACTCACGCTCTGAATCAGATAATAGCCCCTCATGATCAATTCTTTTTGGAAATGTGCCGTCATTCACTCCCAATACAAACACTGCTTTCATATGTGTAAGCCTTGCCGTATCGACATTTCCTATAATCACTTGATCCAAGGTTGGTGGAATTCTAGAAAATTCAAGCTGGTCGTAGCCCTCTTCTAGTATTTTCATTGCTTGATCAAGAGGCATTTCCTTTTCACCAAACATGAGGACAAACTGGTCTAGTACGTCGACCCACTCATTCCAAGCCTGCTCATGCTCCGATGCAAGCAGCAGCTGTCCATTTTCTTCCTCATACGCCCGTAAGGCCATTAGCTTATCATAAACCTGGAGCTGCTCCATAAAGGAGTAGAGAGCTGTCGCATAATCTCTTCCTGTTTTTGCGTTCTCCAGCATTTCCACTAGCACTTGCATTGGTTGTACAAAGATATCTCTCGCAGCATGTATTTCGGCCTGAATAAGCTTTTCTTCATCTGTTTGAATTTTCGAGTAGAACTCCAAGCCCTTATATTTCTTATAAATCCACCGTTTTTCATCAAACCAGCGGTCTCCATATATCCCAAAGGAAAGCACAAAATTCTCTAGGCGATCCGCCCTTTCTCGCCATCTTGTTTTAGCTGATTCGATTGGGAAGAAAAGGTCCGTTTTGATTGCACGGAAAATAGGCTCGTACTTCCACTCGGACCGAATAATTTCAAACACTGTTCTACTTAGCTCAATGAGCGGATGATGAAGCATCGATTTCTTTTGACTAATAAAATATGGAATCTCGTATTGAGAGAAGGTTGTTTCTATTAAGCTCTCATAATTTTCCGCATCTCGATGTAGAATCGCCATATCCTTGTATCGAAACTGTTTGTCCTGCATCAGCTCTCGAATCTGTCTCGCTACTGCGTGAACCTCTGCTCGTTTATTCATTGCTTCTGTAATGCGTATATAGCCCTCTGTCTCGATAGTAGGAGCAGGGATTGTATTAAAGTTAGCCTCTAGATGAGCTAGCTCTGGTACTGCAAAACGACGAGACTCTGAGAAGTGGACTGCTTCCTCCACTTTCACTTGATCAACCTGTGCCATCTCTAAAAGTCTTGCTGCTGTATTAGCAGGCTGGAAGAAAAGTGATTGCTCGTCTAATGCGTCCGAAAGCGTTTCAAAAGGCAAGGCGACGGAAAGACGTTTTACCTTTTTCATCAATGCATTGATAATTTCCAGCTCTCTTGTCGTAAACGAGGTAAAGCCGTCTATATAAATTTCCGCAGTCTCTAGCAAACTAGAATCTTGTATATTATTTGCGAGAAGTGTTAAATACCCTTCTCCATCAATATAGCCTGCTCCTAATTTTTGCTCCATTAGCTCAAGCATTAACATTAAATCGGAGGATTTATCTAGTAGCGTCTGAGGAGCGTTCATAGCCTCGAGACTTTGAAAGGCATTAGACATAGTAGAATAATCCAGACAGTATCTGCTGAATTCCTTTAATAATACTTCGATTTGATCCGTAAAGCCTCGCTTTGTCGAAGCACGATGGAATAACGTAAATTGATCTTTATGCTCCTCCAACAAGCTTCTAATAAGCATGCGGTAGCCGAATCCACTAATCTCCTCTTTTGCGATCCCGCCTGTCTCCTGAAGAACTCGCCAGGCTAATCGTTTAAAGGTAGTGACCTGCGCACGGATAATCCCCGGCAAGCCGCTACGGGCAGCCAAGTCATATTCACTAGAAAACGACATTTGGTCTGGCACTATATAAAAAATTGGATCACCAAACGGAGCTTCCTGGATGGTGCTCATTATTTCCGTTTGCATGAATCTCGTTTTTCCTGATCCTGATCGTCCACTCACCAATCGAAATGTCAAACCAAGCAGCTCCTTTCCATAAAAAAAATCCGAATAACTTCCCTCTCTCTATTGTACAAAACATAGAGTGTAGAGGGAAATTATTCAGAATGTAAATAGATGGTCATATCGGATATTGGCCAATATCTTGCTTTTACGACACCTACAATATCCTCTTTTTCAACAAACGAAAAATGCCTACTGTCAAGGCTCGACAATCGATTATCTCCAAGAACGAATACTTTATTTTTCGGAACTCGTTTACTGCCTGTCAGCTCAAGAAGCTCAAAATCCTCTGTAAATTTCATCTCTGGCTGCTTATATGCAAGATGGGACTGTAGAAAGGGCTCTTCTATGTACTTACCGTTTATAAAAAGCTGGTCATTCTCATAGTGAATGGTATCACCTGGAAGCCCTATCACCCTCTTTACAAAGTCCTCCTCCCCTGAGCGGAATATCACGATATCCATCCTTTCTAGGCTAGATAGCTTGCTGACAATCACTCGGTCCTTATCAGAAAGAGTGGGCATCATGGATTCGCCAATAATATGATAATTCGTCGCAATCAACGCCTTAAATCCAAACACCAGGATTAAACCAATGACTATCGCTAATAGCCATTCCTTTACTTCTTTATTCAAGATTCTCTCCTCTTTTTCGGCTTCTCTCTAGTCTTATGTTTCGAAAATCTGCCTCTACCTTTTTGTCTAACCTCTTCTCCACTCTCTTTCCTACATACCAAAGAATCGCAATGAGGACAATAACGATTGCTGTTCTTATTGGCTGAGTGATTAAAGCCTTAATATCCGAACCGATAAAGCTAACCACAAATATCATAATTAGTTTACCCAGCGTCAATGTCCAAAAGTATGTATGCTTCTTCATATTTGATAAACCTGCGACTATGTTCACTAGCGCAGAAGGGGTAAACGGAAAACAGATAAATAAGAACAGCGGTCCAAATCCGTTTCTCTCTACCCATAGTATTAATTTCTGGATTCGTTCATGTCTTGTAATAAAATTTAAAACTCTAGCTCGTCCATATTTACGAATGACCAAAAAGACGGCATAAGATCCTGCAACAGAGCCCACCCAAGTTAGTAAAAACCCAAAAAACAGACCATATGCTGTTACGTTTGCCACGATAAAAACAACGAGTGGCAAGAATGGAAGAAACGCTTCCAAGAAAGGAAGTAAAATACCAATTATCGGCCCTAATGCTCGATAGTCCTGTGCTAAATGTGTAAAATTTTCTATAGAAAACCAATCAGGCATACTTTTCCCTCCGCATTCCTATGTAATTAATCTTTCCCTTTTAGTGTATACATAAAACGACTTTCTTATAGTATAATTTCTTCATTATCATGAAGGTGGTGAGAAATTTGTGACTTTTTCAAAAGGCTTAAGGGCCGGGGTAAATATCGCTATTGGCTATTTTCCGATTGCCCTTACATTTGGACTTCTTGCAAAAACGGCTGGCTTAACTATCTGGCAAGCCACTGCAATGAGTATACTCGTTTATGCCGGAGCTGCCCAATATATGTCTTTGACGCTTTTGACGAAAGGTGTTGACCCTATTTTAATCGTTTTAAATACATTTGTCGTCAATATACGTCATTTCCTTATGACGGCATCACTGAGTGAAAAGATGCATCGGGAAAAAAGATGGATAAAAGGAATATATGCTTTTGGAATCACGGATGAAGCTTTTTCCGTTCTGGCAACCCGTAAAGAAGAAAAGCTCACAACCTCCTTCGCCTTTGGAGTGATCCTCATCGCATACAGCAGCTGGGTGGTTTTTACTGCAGTTGGACATGTCATTGGAGCCAATCTGCCGTTATTTTTTCAAGCTGCGATGTCCGTTGCACTCTATGCCATGTTTATCGGACTTCTAGTGCCCTCCATGAAAGGCAATAGAAAGGTGGTCATGCTAGCTTTAACTGCCGCAAGTATCAACGGCTTTTTTTATTGGACACAACTCTTATCTACAGGCTGGTCCATTTTAATCGCTACGCTGGCAGCTTCTATCCTAATTGAACTGATTTATTCCAAAAAAGCAAGACCCATCGTGAAAGGAGAGTCTTAATATGGGTGATTGGTATTGGTGGACCATCCTTGGCATGGCCATTGTTACATATATCCCACGTGCGTTCCCTTTGACATTTTTAGAAGGCAGGGAACTACCTCCTATCGTGTCTGGCGTGTTAGCAAATATCCCCTATGCCGTGTTAGGGGCATTAATCTTTCCAGCCATTCTTTATATCCAAGAAGGAAATTACTTATTTGGATTAATAGGCGCAATAGTAGCTTTTTCTTTGGCTTTTATTTTTTCTAATGCCATGACTGTTGTACTAGGAACTATTGGTGTTTTAGCAATTTATAGCCTTATTTTTTTATAGTACATCAAAACGATATTAATATTCAAAATAAAATTAATAGTAAAAATAACTTGACTAGTTTGACTAAAGCGTTTAAAGTTATAATCAATTCTTACAACAATTACATAGCGCATCACTTTCTTATCCAGAGAAACCGAGGGACAGGCCCAATGACGTTTCGGCAACAGGTTCAAATTTGAACACTGTGCCAATTCCTGCAAGCTTAGCTTGAGAGATGAGAGAGATGGTTTTTCAAATCTTTTGAAGAGCTCTCTTTTTCTTGTCTATTTGATAAGAAAAGAGAGCTCTTTTTGTTTAACTTCCTACTCCGTGCCAGACCCCATCGAGGTCTTGCCCAATTATAATAAGGCATTTAGCACATTTCTAATCAAGTCTCTTTCCTGGAAAGTAAGATGGCTACGTTGTTTGAAGAAGTATGATTCTAGGAGGGATCCCATGATTGAATTCAAAAATGTTTCAAAGACCTTTCTTCTTGGAAAACGAAAGGTGCACGCTGTAAAGAATGTCTCTCTTTCCATTGAGAAAGAAGATATTTTCGGTATTATCGGATTCAGCGGTGCAGGAAAAAGCACGCTGCTTCGCTTAGTGAATATGCTAGAGCGTCCTACAGAGGGTTCCGTTTTTATTCAAAACACAGACGTGAACAGCCTTTCCTCTAAGGATTTAAGAACGAGAAGAAGAAACATCGGGATGATTTTTCAAAACTTCAACCTCTTCCATTCTCGTACTGTAGCTGGAAATGTAGCATATCCACTAAAGCTTGCCGGTCTAAAAAAACAAGAAATAGACAAACGAGTAGAGGAACTGCTGAGCTTTGTCGGGCTAACAAGCAAGGCAAAGGATTTTCCAAGCCAGCTATCAGGTGGTCAAAAGCAGCGTGTAGGAATCGCTCGTGCACTTGCAACTTCTCCCGATATTCTGATTTGTGACGAGGCAACCTCTGCACTAGACCCAGAAACTACGGCTGATATTCTAAGGCTACTAAAAAAAGTGAACAAGGAATTTGGGATTACTATTTTGCTGATCACTCATGAAATGCATGTTATTCAATCTATCTGTAATAGGGTGGCTGTCATGGAAGACGGCGAGGTGATTGAAACAGGGGACGTTTTCGATGTATTCACAAACCCTCAGCACTCGACCACCAAACGGTTTATCCAATCCGTCCAGCAGGATCTCCCCTCCCCTACTGTGTTACAGGAGTGGCGAGAGAACGGTGGGAAAAAATTATATCAGGTCATCTTTAAAGGGGATGTTACAAACCAGTCCATCCTTTCCCAGGTTACGCAAAAACACCGCGTACACTTTAACATCGTCTACGGCTCTATTCGAGAGCTGCAGGAAAAGCTATTCGGAAATCTACTCATTTCCTTTGAAGGAGACCCGCAGGGAATAAAGGATGCCATTCATGAATTAACAACCATTGTAGAACTTCAGGAGGTGACACCAAATGAAGGTTGATTGGACGACATTTTGGCCAACGATTTTAGAATCGACTGGCGAAACGATCATCATGGTCATTGTGACACTGATTTTTTCCTCTATTCTAGGAATCAGTATTGGTCTACTACTTTTTGTAACTCGTGAGAAAAATATTTTAGAAAATAAGTTTTTGTTTCAATTACTAAATTTATTGATAAATATCATTCGACCGATCCCGTTCATTATTTTCTTAGTTGCCATTTCGCAGCTTACTAGATTAGTAGTCGGTTCAACGATCGGAATAGCAGGTGCCATCTTCCCGATGACCATTGTAGCCAGCTTTTCCATAGCTAGGGTCGTGGAGAACAATTTAGTAAGTATCGATCCCGGTGTAATTGAAGCAGCTCAGGCAATGGGAGCAAGCCCACTACGTATTATCTTTACTGTGCTAATTCCAGAGGCACTAGGTCCACTGATTCTAGGTCTTACATTCACTACCGTCAGCTTAATCGACTTCTCCGCAGTAGCAGGAACAGTTGGCGCAGGTGGACTTGGACACGTGGCAATGACCTATGGCTATCAACGATTTGACGGAAGTGTCATGATCGTCACTGTACTGATTTTAATTATACTTGTGCAATTTGCCCAATGGATTGGAAATACATTATCGAAAAAATTCTTAAGACGATAAGGAGAGATTGACATGAAAAAAATTAGCTTACTACTATTTGCAGTAATTACAGCACTTGTTTTATCCGCTTGTAGCAGCTCATCAGCTTCCGAAAAGAAGGTCATCATTGGGGTAAACGGTTCTGACGGTGTCCAATGGCCAATCCTTCAAGAGAAAGCAGCAAAAGAAGGAATTGAAATTGAGCTAAAGGAATTCTCAGACTATACCCTTCCTAACAACGCACTTGCTGAAGGAGACATTGATTTAAACGCATTCCAGCATATTTCCTTCCTAGCTTCTTACGTAAAGGAAAGTGGCAATGACTTAGCTCCAATTGGTTCTACTATGTTTGCACCGCTTGGACTTTATTCAGAAAAAATTACGGACGTTAGTGAAATCAAAGCAAAAGACAAGATTGCAATCCCTGACGACCCATCTAACCAAGCTCGTGCACTTCGATTATTAGAGACGGCTGGTTTGATAACATTAGCAGACGATTTTGGACTTTACGGAGATCCATCTAAGATTATCGATAACCCATTAAACTTAGAAATCATCCCAATGACAGCTCAGCAAACACCACGAGTTTTACCAGACGTTACTGCCTCTGTTATCAATAACGGTGTCGCTGGTCAAGCAGGTTTCTCTCCTGGTGAGGATCCAATTTACAAAGAGGCTGGCGAAAGTGAATCTATCTACCCTTACGTGAACATCATAGCTGCTCGAGCTGAAGACAAAGATAATGAGGTATACCAACGTATCGTCGAGCTATACCAAGAGGAAGACATTAAACAGGCAGTAGAAGAGGATACAAAAGGCGGTTCGTCATTAGTAATTTTAACGAAGGAAGAATTAGAAAATACGTTTAATGATTTAGCAAAATAAAGAATTTTAAGTAGGCAGGGACCTTTTAGAACCAATTGATTAGAGTGTTGGCTAGCCTTTGCTTGGTTCCCAAGTAAAGCGTCTAGCCAGCACGAAATCAACTTATCATATAGCCCAACAAATTAAAGGAGGAAACTACATGAGTACAGTTATTGAAGCAACAGAGTTAATCGCAAAATCTATCGAGGAAAATAAAGACCTGTATATTCAAACGAGTCAAGAGATCCATGCAAAACCTGAAATCGGCAATCAAGAATTTTTCGCAAGCGCAAAGCATGTAGAGATTTTAACAAAGGCAGGCTTTGAGGTAACTACTGCAGTAGCTGGTCATGAAACATCCTTCTATGCTGTAAAGGATTCTGGAAAAGAAGGTCCTACAGTAGCATTCTTAGCAGAGTATGATGCTCTTCCAGGCATCGGCCATGCATGCGGTCATAATATTATTGGAACAACAAGCGTAGCAGCGGGAATCGCATTAGCTGAGGTTTTACCTTCTACTGGTGGGCGTGTACTTGTATTAGGGACTCCCGCTGAAGAAGGCGGTCCTAACGGAAGTGCAAAGGGTAGCTTTGTAAAGCATGGTCTTTTAGAAGGAGTAGATGTCGCTATCATGATTCACCCTTCTGCAAAAACTTCCCTAACAGGAGAATCACTAGCAGTAGATCCTCTAGATTTTCATTTCTACGGAAAAGCAGCTCACGCTTCTGGATCACCTGATAAAGGAATCAATGCACTAGACGCAGTCATTCAATTATTTAATGGGATCAATGCATTACGCCAGCAGCTTCCTTCAGACGTAAGAATCCACGGAATCATTACACACGGTGGAGACGCACCAAATATTATTCCGGAATATGCGTCTGCCCGCTTCTACATTCGTGCAGAAACTTGGAAGCGCACAGTAGAGGTTTCTGAAAAAGTGCGAGCTATAGCTAATGGAGCTGCACTTGCCACAGGCTCTAGTGTTCGCGTTGAACGCTTCCAAAATGAAGTACAGGACTTTGTCTTGAACTCAGTCCTTGATGAAGTTCTCCACCATGAACTAGAAGCAGTTGGTGAACATGTACACACAGAAAAACGAAAAGGAAAAGGCTCCACAGATGCAGGAAACATCAGCTACGCTGTCCCTACAGCACATCCTCATATTAAAATCGGTCCAGACGATTTAGTTGGACACACGATTGAATTTAGAGAAGCTGCAAAGTCTGAACTTGGCAACGAAGCTCTGATCAAAGGAGCAAAAGCAATCGCAAACGCAGGCTATCGCATCCTAACTGATGCAGAATTGCTCCACCGCATCCACAAGGAGCACGAACAGGCACTGGCTAGGAAAGCAGCACAGTAACTAATAGAGGCTAGACAATTGAATTTGAAGAGTTGTTGAACCTCTGGTTCTTCGCATCGTCGGACGCTTGGAGTGGAGGCCGACAGGATGTTGGTCAGGAAAACGTTGTCACACGATGTGACGTTCTTAGTTTTCCCTCCACAAGGTAAGCCAGCACCCATCGCTAACGCGCGTGGCTGTGCTGTCTTACCTACCACCCTGCTCCAGCAGGAGTCGCCGACGCTGCTCCGAACCAATAGAGTTGCTTACTAAAAATAGATTATCAACAATTTAAAATACAGAAATAGTCTATATCTGTTAAGAAAGATCTTGTGCATCCTCTTTTTGATTAATAAACAACGACTTAAGGACAGCTAAGATAGTGTACAATACTTATCAAAGAGGTAGAGAAACTTTCTCCGCCCTATGTTGGAGCTGTTTATTTTCTTGTTCCTATACAAAACGCTCAGTATCTATTCTGAGCGTTTTTTAGTGAAATTCACTTTTTCCTCTTATAGCGATAGAGTAAAAGTAATATTGCCACGGCAATTAAAACACTAGCACTAACATACAAGACTAGGTACGGACTATTATTCCGACTATCAGAATCTTTTTCAGCCTTTACTTCTATTGTTTTGTAGGGTTGGGATGCTAGGTAATCTTCGAAGAATTTTATTCTTTCTTCATCTGATTCCTCCACTTTTCCGTTGTGAATTTGAATCATGCCATTTGGTCCTCCAACTGGTACTAGGAAATCAGAATCCTTCCTTGTTTCTAAGAATAAAAGAAATTCTCCATCTTCAGTCTGAAATCCCTCTGCCCATCCTACGTCATTATGGTCAATACCAGCTGTAATAATTTGTTCTGAAACATCTCCCTTATAAACATTTTTAATGTGAAAATCGAGGTTTTGAAAGATAAATCTATTCGGTTTCTCCTTGCTTGTAAAATCATATTTTCCAGTCACAATCACTTCAGCTCTATCCACAACCTCTTGTGGTTTTAGTTCAATCCATTTTGTAGCAGATGCTGTATTACTTATTATCATTATTGATAAATAGAAACAAGAAAATAAAACTATATAACCAGATTTCCTCATTGTGTTTCCTTCCCTTTTTTAGACATGAATTCATGTGCAAATTCCTTCTCTATCGTGCCCACCTTACTTTAGTAAATCTTTATACTCACTATCTTGAAGAAGGTTTTTGGAGGATAATCTTGTCCAATAAGAAATGGAAGTCTCCGGGTTATTCTCTAAATAGCTTTGAGTAATTTCAAATCCAATTTTGTAATTAGACCATAATGGAATACCTTTTGCTGAGTTCCCATCGAATAGATCTTTGTATATTTTAATAGAAGTTGAATCAGCGTTCTTCCTTATTTCATCCAAAACAATTACTTTAGATTCCTCAGATAGAGGCTCAGTCCATGGGGGAATTTTGTCAGGATAAACAATATGAGCAAAGGTATCTGCTTTCCCTTCCGAAAGGGACCGATCTAATACTGTAAAGAAAGCCATACCACCATTTGCAAGTAAGTTTATTGCATGGTGATATTCATGGGCAACCATATACTGTAACATATCTTTCTGAAAGGAAGTATCTATCTGGATGAATATATCTTGATCATTATATGTTACGCCAGCTACGCCCTCCATTTTATTTATTACAAAGTTATCTTCAGGTCTTAGTGGCATGATATATACATTTTTATCACCACCCGGTAGAAGTTCTGCAGATTTAATAAGCGCTTCCTCTATTAGCGCATTTATTTGCTCCTGGTTTTCAAGAAGTTGAATCGTATTTTGTTCGAACTGTTCGACTTCAGTAGAAAACGTAAAAGGATATTTCATAGATAATTCTAGCGAAGATTTTTCCTGCAAGGGCTTTAATACTTTTTCTACATACGCCCCTGGATTACTTTCGGATGGATTCTTTTTTACATAGTTCGTGTACGCCAGAACTTCTTCATAAAAAGGTATTATGTTAAAATTCTTTCCTTCATAAGAGAAACTAACTTCTTTTTGTGAAGGCAGTCTGCTTTCCCCCTCTATATCTCTCCCTTTCTCTTCATCAAGCGGAGGTAGTCTATTTTCATCTTCTTTATCTAATACTTTGTCATTCGAACAACTAGCCAGAAAAATCGAGGTCAAGATTATTAAACATACTATTCTCTTCACCTTACTACTCCTCTCTAAGAACCTTACGCAGCATCTTACATACGGAACAAATGAACAATAGTTTCAATTATTAGTAAAATTAACCATTTTAAACACAAAGGAAGCAGTAATTGATGAAAAATAGTTTATGTGAAATTCATTGAATAGATAGCTCATCACTCCTCTATGGTTTCATAGGACTTTATTGATGGTATCGACGGGCGGTAATACCTATGGTGCTAACTCGTTTGAAAGAGCAAAACTTTTCTAATTTATCTTTCGTTTCGTTAGAGAACTTTGTTGATGGTAGCGAAGGCGGCGACTCCTGTGGGATGAGTGAGAAAGACAAGACAGAACATCGGCACGCGGTAGCGTTCGGTGCTGGCTTGCCACTCACCCCACGGAAAGCGTCCGCCGAAAGCAGCCATCAACTATTAGTGAGCACCACGTCAAATGTGTTATAAATCCCCATAAAAAAAGAACTGCCCCAAATAGGACAGTTCATGAAGTCTCCGATTTCTTCCCTCTATTATTCATCTGAGTCGCATACCAAAAGCCAGCCGTCAACGACGCAGCATCAATCATATAAATCCACCAGCGATGCGTATACCCAGCATAAACAGATGCCGCAAACAGTGCCACCGTCAAAACAAGCGCCACATATTGATTAAACGTAATTCTAGTAAAGAGAATGACTAAAAGACCTGGTGCAAAAATAGCCAATACTAGCTGTGTCGTTAATGATAGTGTTTCCATTCAATCTCCTACCTTACTAAAATCAAACCAAGGCGATAATGATCATGTCGGAAAAGTACATGCTGACGGAGACGCAGCTCTCCATTCGTATCAATTACCTCCAGCCTACAATGAGCAGCATTGATTTGTACCGCCTCATAAAGCTCTTGTTCATTGATAACCTTTTGTCCATTCACCTTGACAATCTTCTCACCGATTCTAAGTCCCATCTTCTCTGCTGGCGAATCACTTAGGACGCCTGCAATCATCACACCATCTGACTGTGGTGAAACGGCAAATGCCCCGCTATGTTCCCTTCTGCTTTCCACAATAGCAATGATGATTCTTACCAATACCCCAATAACTAGAGCGATAACCCCAAGAATAGGATATAGATAACCGATTGCCGCAACCAATGTGACGCCAATTCCTAGCTGCCACACTAGCTTCCCATATCTAGGGAAGAAGTTAATTGCTAATGATTTACGACTGCTTTGCTGCAAGCCAATCACAAAGGGGAATAAGACAAAGGAAAACATGCTTTCCCCAATAGGGAATTGTGGCCAATAAGGCAAATATGTATGTACGATATCTCCCGGTACTACGATAAAAATCGGTAGTATCCATAGCCTCTTTGCCACATATTCCATTGCCTCTATGCCTCTTGCGGTCTTTACAAGTCTTGGAGATGCACTTTTTCCACCAAAGCGTTGGATAAGGATACCCTCTGCAATAAGCAGCAATCCTGCAAGTATTGCAAATGGAACGATAGCTTCATCTAATACTCCCTGTCCACGTACTTCCCATTCTAAGAAAGTAAAGGAGAGATCATAGAAATCCATTACCAAAAGTGTGACAAAAGTTAATCCAAAAACATAAATAGGAGAACCTAGCTGATAAACAAACAACAGCACCATGACTAGCATCCATACACTCAGAACGAACATCCAAGAGGAAGGAATGACTAATCCTACTAGTAAACTGAGAATAGATAGAATGATAGCTAATAGATAGCCTTCAAACAATCTTTTGACCTCTGTTCCTCCCCATAGCACTCTTGCTCTAAACTGTCTTCTTTCTCTCTTTACTCGGAAGTATCCGATCAATACTGAGAATAGAAGTGTTACATATAAAGCAGGATGAAGGAATACTCGGCCGATACCTCTCGCTAACTCTATCAAAATCTCCTGAACCATACGTAACCTCCTCGCTTGTTACCATCTTTTGTTCTTATTGTAACAAACGAGAAGTCTTTCCGTATAGGAATTTTACGCTTATTTATTTAAAGTGTGAATTAAATAACCAATACCCATCTGAAGCTGCTGATCATTTTCTTTTCGTTCCTTATAAGTTGTGATCGTTTTGGAGAGAGATTGGAATAACACGTCATCCATCTCTTCATTGACAGCAATTTTGCTTTCTTCTCGATATTGTTTGATAACCTCTCCGGTATTCTTATCAAAGAATCCATCCTTGCGTGCTACATTATAACCAAGAGCTCCAAGCACCTGCTGAACATATTTTACTTCTTCGCCGTAGTCGCCTTCCTTAAATTGGCCTCGGAAGAACTTCTGGTCCATCAGGTACAATTCATCCTGCTCCACCTTTACGTCTGCTTCAATCCCTTTATGATGAATCCAAGTTTGCTTAGGGGTCAGCCATTTATGCGTGGAGATTTTTAATTTCCCGCCGTTCGATAATGGATGAGTCTCCTGAACAGTACCTTTCCCAAAGCTTGTTTCTCCAATAATCATCGCACGCTTGTTATCCTTTAATGCCCCTGCAAGTACTTCACTTGCAGATGCACTTCCTCCATTTTGCAATAAAACCACTGGAAGTTTATTTAAATAAGAGACAGAATCGGTATTCGTATTTAACATCTCTAGTACCCCATCTGCATTCTGCATATAAGCAAAGGTTGCTCCCGGGTTAAGCAGGGTCCCCACCACAGAGGATACGCTAAATAGATAGCCACCTGGATTGCCACGAACATCGACTACTAATGCATCAATTCCACGATCCACTAAGGAGCGTGTCTGTTTCTCCCATTCCTCTCCCGTCTTTTCACCAAAGATAGAAATGCTCACTATACCAATCGAATGATCATCTACCTCGATTACTTCACTAGATACGGTTTGCTGGGAGATGATTTCTCGTTTTATATGTAACTCCACATGGCGATTCTCACTTGCTCGGTAAACCGTCATCTTGACTGTCGACCCTTTTTCACCGCTTAATAACTGAACAAGCTCTGACATAGTGCTCGCATTTAGCCTTTCCCCATCTATACGAACAATTTCATCTTGCGGCTTTAATCCAGCACGATAGGCGGGGGAACCTTTAATAGGCGCAACAACGATAAACTTGCCGCCTGATTGCATGATTTCTACCCCTATCCCTACTCTTTCCTCCGCTAGTGTTGCTTCCTGAACTTTTGCCTCTTCCTCTGTTAAATACGTACTATGTGGATCCTCCAATGCCTGGGCCATCCCTCGAATAGCACCCTCAACAAGAAGCTTATCATTCTTGTTAAATACAGCCTCTTTTTTAATCAAATCAAAGGCTTCATCAATAACCTGACTAGAGCTAATGGCTTCTTGTCCAGTTTTTGACGACTTGTTCATCCATAAATACCCTATGCCCAGAATGATAATAAGTAACGTAACGTATAAAAAAATCCGATTTTTGTGCAAGTTCTCCCTCCTATTTTCCACTACTATATGTGTGAGATAAGAGGTTTAATACTTGCCCCAAAAATCGAATTCTTTAATTTAGGTTATTAATATAGTCTGTCATCATCTGTTCATCAATGGGACCAACGATTTTATTCTGAATAATCCCTTCGGAATCTATTATATAGCTAGTAGGGATTGTGATGGCCTTATATAAGCTTCCTACTTCTCCATCTTCATCTAAAGGAATCGGAAAGCTTAATGCAAAATCATCGACAAATGCTTCAATTTTTTCTATGTCTAAATCATCACTTGTTAAGTTTACAGCTAAGATTTCTACATTGCTGTTAGGAGCTACATCCTCATAATAATTTTGCATATGCGGCATTTCCGCTTTACATGGCGGACACCAAGTAGCCCAGAAATTTAAAATAACATGCTTTCCTCTATAATCAGAAAGGGAAATCTCCTCGCCAGCTAACGTCGTAAGCGTGAAATCAGGTGCAGTATCACCCTTTCCCAATCCCTCGTTTGCTGGATTGGTCGCTAAATCTGTCCCCATCTGCTCTCCCTCAAATGCATCCGTTTCCTCATCAAGATTGTTTTTAACAAAGGAAATGGTTGCTATTCCAACAAGTATACCAACTAGTAAAAGTCCAATTATTTTTTTCTTCACGTTTGACCTCCGGATTACTATCTATTCATTCTATTATATGCATACTTAGGAATAGAATTCTATCTAATTACCTCTTCTATTATTAGATTATGTACAAATAAAGTCAGACTTTTCATATAAGATGTCCAGCAGCTTTGATATGGCATGATTTAGAAAGTGGAGATCCTTTATTAAGTAAATGGAAACTAAACGAACAACTCAGCAAGTTCACTGACGAAGACCCAAAAAAAAACGAGTACGGAACAATAGATTGTTCTGTACTCGTATCTTTTATAGCGGGATGTATCTTAATGGGTTGACGGAATTCTTCGTCATACCTTCCCAGTATCCAAGGTGGATTTCAAAGTGAAGATGTGGTCCTGTTGAATTACCTGTATTCCCCATGGCCGCAATATACTGACCTTTTGATACAACTTGTCCAACAGAAACACCAATCTTACTTAAGTGGGCATATAAAGAAGTAAAGGTTTGTCCGTCAATAGAATGTGTCACCATTACAACATTTCCATATGTGCTCAGTGGAGACGCGTAAGTAACTACACCATCTGCTGCAGATACCACAGGCGTGCCAATACTATTCGCAAAGTCTACCCCATAATGCATTTTTCCTTTTCCGTAGATTGGATGCATTCTATACCCGTAGCCAGAAGTAAATGTTCCTGTTGTTGGCTTTGTCCAGCTTCCTGCTGATACAGATGGAATAGCTCCACTTACATTTTCCTGGCGATCTTTTTCCGCTTGTTCTTTTCGTTTTTTCTCCTCAGCAGCTTTTCTAGCAACCTCTGCTAAGCGTTTTTGTTCAGCGACAATTTTATCTTGAACATCCTTACTTAAATTCAGGATTTCTTCGTATTCTGTTTCCATGCTTGCTTTTTCTTTCAGTAATTTAGCTTGCTCTACTTCAAGCTGATCGACTAATTCACCCTTTGAAGCCTTTTGGCTGTCTAACGAAGATTTTAGCTTTAGGAGCTTTTCTTTATTTTCTTCTTGCTCTTTCAGCTTAGTCTCTAAGCTTGCCTGTTCTTCTTCTAACTGTTCTTTATCATCAGCCTGTTCTTTTAGAATCTTTCGATCCGCATCCATCAATGTATTAACGGCAGAAAAACGGTCTATAAAATCAATAAAGCTGTTTGCCCCAAGCAATACATCTAGATAGCTTACAGAACCTCCGCTTACCTGTACTGCACGAATACGCTCTTGCAGAAGCTCATCTCGCTCTTCTATCTTTTTTTCAAGCTCCGCAATTGACTCGTTTAGTTTTTGTATTTCATCCGTTGTTAACTTAATTTCTTCTAACGCCTTCGTAATACTTTTTTCCGTATTAATAATCTCGTTATCTAGCTTTTGAATTTGAGCCATAATCTGATCAATTTTCGACTCATTCACATCAATTTGCTTCTTTGTTTCTTGAATCGTTGAATTCAGATTGTCTTTCTTTTGCTCTAAATTCTCTTTTTCTTTCTTGAGGTCGTTTAGTGAATGTGCAAGAGCACTTGGACCTGCCAATAAAAGTGCTCCCATGGTTGCTACTGCAAGCAGTCTCAACCTCCATTTTGACTGTCTTTTCAAATCCTTCTTGCTCCTTTCAGGCTGCCTTCTAAACTCTTAAGAATTTTCTTACGGACATAAAGCTACCCCATACTCCTATTAAAATACCCATCAATAGGATTAACCCGTTTACTTGATAGATAAATGGGGAAAACTCTAATAAACTAAATAAATTTCCAGAGGATAGTTTCGGTTGAATAACATTGTAAATATTATAATAAAGCACGGTAACTAGCGTAATCGGGATAATCGCCCCTAATATTCCTAGCCACATTCCTTCTAGAATGAACGGAATTCTGATAAACCAGTTCGTTGCTCCAACGAGTTTCATAATTTCTATATCTCTTCTTCTTGCTACAATGGTTATTTTAATCGTATTAGAAATTAGGAACATCGCTGTAAATAGCAGAGCTAAAATTAATACTAGCCCTACGTTTCTACTAGTATTTAAGAAAGAAAATAGTGTTTCTATTTTACCTTCTCCATACTTCACCTCATAGATATTATCTAAGCTGTCGATTTTCTTTGCTACTTGTTCCGTCTCTTGCGGATTTTCTGCTTTCACCGTATACACATTATGTAAAGGGTTACTCTGCTCATATAGTCGAAGATCGTCACCAAAGTCTAATACTAGTTTGTTTAATTCATCATCTTTAGTAGAATAATTTACCTCTAACACACCGGGAATATTTTTAATTTCATCCCCAAGGGCCGCAGTTGCTTCCTCATCAGCGGTAAGTTCTACATATACCTTTATTTCTACGTCACTCTCTAAATCATCCGCTACCTTGTTAAGGTTCATCATGATTAAGACAAATACACCAACCAACAGTAGCGTGACAGTTACGGCACTGACAGATGCAAATGTCATCCAACCATTACGACTAATACTTTTTATGCTATCTCTTAGATGTCTCCCAGCTGTTCTAGCCTTCATATCCGTATTCTCCTCCGTACTCGTCTCGAGTGATAATTCCACCCTCCACTACAATTACACGGTGTCGAATTGTGTTTACAATTTCTCTATTATGTGTTGCCATTACAATCGTAGTTCCTCGAGCATTTATTTCTTCAAATATATTCATAATCTCCCAGGAAGTCTCTGGATCGAGATTTCCCGTTGGCTCATCCGCAATTACTAGCTTTGGAGTGTTTACGATAGAGCGAGCGATTGATACACGCTGTTGCTCCCCACCTGAAAGCTCTGTTGGAAACATTCTTGCTTTATGCTTTAAACCCACCAGCTCCAGAACCTCCATCACTCGTTTTCTTATTACTTTTGGTGATTCTTCTATTACCTCCAATGCGAAGGCTACATTTTCATATACATTTAGACGGGGTAGTAATTTAAAATCTTGGAACACTACACCGATCTGTCTTCTTAAAAAAGGTACCTCTTTATTTTTTAGGGTACTTAAATCAATCCCATTAATTATTATCTTCCCAGAAGTCGGCTTTTCTTCGCGATACATCATTTTAATGAATGTCGACTTACCAGCACCGCTTGGCCCCACTACATAGACAAACTCACCTTGCTTTATTTCTATGTCTATTCCATTGGCTGCTACAATTCCATTCGGGTACTTCTTATAGACATTTTCCATTTCAATCATTTATATATCACCCAATTACTTTCTTCTTTGATAAAATACAACATGCCTATTATAACATTAGTCATCATTCTTTTTGTTACAGGAAGATTTCATTTTGTAGGTAAAAATATCCAGTATGAGTAAGAATATGTCGACTTTATTAACTAAGTACGCCATTCGACAACCTAACAAATGTACCATATATGTTAATTCTACGTGAATCTCCACTATTCCTTTCTATTCTTTATAAATTATGTCATATTATCAGAATAAAAGATATATTCAACATAACGTTTCTACCTGTAAACGAAGATGACTTTCTTTTTTCAATAAAAAAATCAGTTACCCAGCACTGAGTAACCGATTTCTATTTTTATTTCATCTCAGCAAAGTATGCAGCAACAGCCTCTGCATCTTCCCCTTCAATAATTTTACGTGGCATACGACCCTTGCCTTCTAAGATAACCTCTAGGATCTCTTCCTCGGAATATCGAGAACCCACATCATTTAATGCTGGGAAGTTTCCTTGCCCCTCAAAGTTTCCTCCATGACAAGAAACGCATTTTTGCTTTGCTACAGCTTCTCCATCCACAGATGCTGTTTCCGTGCCACTTTCAGAACCAGTGGTAGAATCATTTGTAGATTCTTCGTCTCCACCACATGCAGCAAGTAAAAGGCCCGTAGAAAATATTGCAGCTAATAATTTCTTATTCATCCCTGCAACCTCCAATTTTGAATTATTAACCTATTATACCAAGATTAATACCTTTTGAAACCTTCTCCTAATACCTCATAGGCATCTGAAACAATCACAAAAGCAGCCGGATCAATGGTTTTAATGATATGTTTCAGTTTTGTGAATTCTGTTTGATAAGCTACCACCATCAGCACTGGCCTTTCTTGATTTGTATAACCGCCAAAAGCAGGAATCTTTGTCACTCCTCGATCTATCTCTTGATAGATCGCATCTCTAATTTCCTCTTGTTTATTTGTAATAATATAAATCATTTTCGACTGGCTAAAGCCCAACTGTATAATATCAATCGTCTTGGTAGTGACATAAAGGCCAATCAATGCATACAAGGCACTTTCCACATCAAAGGCAATCGCAGCACTCAACACAATCAGACCGTCTAGTAAAAGCACACTTTTCCCGAGAGAAAGTCCTGTATACTTCGTAATAATCTGAGCAGCTAAGTCTGTTCCTCCCGTAGAACCACCGCCTCTAAACACAATGCCAAGACCTAAACCGACCGTTATACCTCCAAAAAGGGCACCTAGCAAAGGATTTGCAGTCCATGGCTCCCAGCTTGCAGTAACCAAAACAACCGCCGGTAACACTAACGTACCAACCAACGACTTCAGACCAAAACGTGCTCCTAAAAATACAATGCCCGCTATAAACAACGGAATATTAAACGCATACTGAACAATACCCGGCTCCCAGCCAAATACCCCTTTCAGTATGGTACTAATCCCACTAACTCCCCCAGAAGCTACCTGGTTGGGTAATAAAAATAAGTTAAAGCCTAAAGCAACGACAGCCGCCCCTATTATCACAAAAATATAATCCTTCACTCGCTCCACCACAGGATGTGGTTCTTTATACTTTCTTTTGTTTTGTTCCATAATAATCCTCTTTCATTTTATCTAATTAACCTGGAATAGTATATCAACAGAACGGCTATTTGTGAACTTTAGCAAGATAACGCAATGAATTAGTGAAGCGTAGAACCTCTCATTCATTACCATTCTGGAACTCCCGGCCTGGTCCTCTATAAGAGAGTAAAGGCATCCCATCTATCCCTAGCGGACATCGGCCATTCCCTTCCACCATTCTAAACGAGAGTAATTCTCGGCTATCCGAGAGTAAACCCGCCGAACGAGAGTAAACAGATCCTATCCGAGAATAAACCGAAGCCAACCGAGAGTAAGCCTCCTCCGAGTGAGAGTAAATCCCAGCCAACCGAGAATAAAGCAATCTTCCCTATCCCTAGCAGACATCGGCCATGCCCTTCCACCATTTTAAACGAGAGTAAAGCTCGGCTATCCGAGAGTAAATGCCACCTGAACGAGAGTAATCCTACCGAACGAGAGTAAACTTCTCCTATCCGAGAATAAACTTTGCCCAACCGAGAGTAAGCCTCCTCCGAGCGAGAGTAAATACCACCCGAACGAGATTAAAGGCATCCCATCTATCCCTAGCAGACATCGGCCATGCCCTTCCACCATTTTAAACGAGAGTAAAGTTAGACTATTCGAGAGTAAATTTCATCTGAACGAGAGTAAATCCGCCGAATGAGAGTAAACTGCTCCTATCCGAGAATAAACCGAAGCCAACCGAGAGTAACCTTCCTCCGAGTGAGAGTAAATCCCAGCCAACCGAGAATAAAGCAATCTTCCCTATCCTTAGCGAACATCGGCCATGCCCTTCCACCATTCTAAACGAGAGTAATTCTCGGCTATCAGAGAGTAAATGCCATCTGAACGAGAGTAAACCCGCCGAACGAGAGTAAACAGATCCTATCCGAGAATAAACCGAAGCCAACCGAGAGTAACCTTCCTCCGAGCGAGAGTAAATACCACCCGAACGAGAATAAAGGCATCTCCCCTATCCCCAGCAGACATCGGCCTTGCCCTTCCACCATTCTAAACGAGAATAAAGCTCGGCTATCCGAGAGTAAATTTCATCTGAACGAGAGTAAACCCGCCGAATGAGAGTAAACTTCTCCTATCCGAGAATAAACCGAAGCCAATCGAGAGTAACCTTCCTCCGAGTGAGAGTAAATCCCAGCCAACCGAGAATAAAGCAATCTTCCCTATCCTTAGCGGCCATCGTACATATAAAGCCATCTCCTCTATCCCTAGCGGTCCTCGACGATACCCTCCAAAACAACATGCGACCTACTCAAGAGTATTTCTATTCATCCAGCAAATTATCCATAGTTAGCTAAAAATGAACGCAGCTTAACCCTCCCGCCTGTATCTTTCATAAAAAAATCGACCAGCTGCTCACTCTACTGGTCGACTGGATTCTTATTTGTTTTGGATAGTTTGGGCCTCTATATATGTTTGATCAATATATGTGGAGATTGCCTGCTGGTCCTCTGTAATGTGAAGCAGGGTGGCATTTAGCTCCTCGACTGTAGCGGTGCTTTCTTCAATGATTGCTGCAAATTCGTTTGTGCTTACGCTGATTGCCTCACTATTTACAGCTATTTTATCTACTTTATTTAAAAATAGCGACAGCTGGTTCTGTAGTGTTTTCATGGAACGGAACAAATCTTGGAAGGATTGGTTGGACTGGTCCGCTGTTTTTACCTGGTTACGAACCTGAATGATACCTTTGTCTAGCTTCTCAAGAGCTGCCTCGTTATATTTGTTTACTTCATCGAGATTTTGATCAATTTTTTCTAGTGCTTGTGCTGTTACATTTGCTAGCTTTCTAATTTCCTCTGCAACTACTGCAAAGCCTTTGCCATGATTACCTGCTCTGGCAGCTTCAATCGAAGCATTCAAGGCAAGGAGATTCGTTTGATCGGTTATTTGCCTGATGGTGCTTGCCAAATCATTCGTGCTCTGAATCTTGTCAAAAAGCTTATGAAAGGTTTGGTGTAATTCTTCAAACGAGATGGTAAACTGATCTATCTCCTTTTTCATGTTTTCCATCGATTCCGACCCTATGGAAGCATTATTTCCTGCTGCTTCGACTTGTCCTGCAAGCTCATGCAGATTGCCTGCCATTTCTTTCACAGAATCAAAGGTCTCCTCTGTATTCTGAACAATATCCGTTACATAATCAGACTGTCGCTGTGAACCTACACTTACTTCCCCCACAGCAGTAAGCATTTGTTGCTGAGCTGCAATCGAGGAATGTGTACTAGTTCGGATTTGCTCTAAATTAGTAGTAATCGTTGCAACAGCTGCTTCCAGCTTTTCATTCAATAAGGATTCTTGCTCAGTTTTCTTAGCTGCTTCCTCCATCAGTTTTTCGACATTTGTAAAGGTTTGCTTGCTTTGACGGACCTGAAGAAAAATCCCTAACGCCATAATGAACTGGATAAAAAAGATGTTTGGCACCTTTCCTTCAAATACGCCAAACTCATCTAGGTTAACATTCATAATCATCACAATCACAGATAACGCATAGCCAAATAGGAATACCCCTTGACTGTTATGTAAGCTGCTTAAAATTAAGACAAATAACGTTAACACAATCGTCGCAATGCTCACTTCATTGAAAAAGCTCATACTTCCCGCTGTAATCGCCCCAGCCAGCACAATACCATATGGAAAAACTAGTGATACAGCCTGCGATTTTCTTGATAAAAAATACATCATAATAGAAATAAGAAAGATTATACCTATTATAATTACAATAGTTTGTGCTTCTTGAATTAAGATTTGAACTAGTAAGCCTAAGCCAGATGCCAAAGCAAACGCTAAAAACAAGATAAAATTCTTTTTCTCTAGATCTTGCTTCTTTAATTGATGAATATCCATGTTCTCCCCCATTCCCCCTGGAAATAAAATACTCCGGTGCCATAATTTCATTATAGCACCAGAGTAAGTTTCGTCTATTAATTTATTTTTGAGCGAAGGTAGGCATGAATAAATGCATCTAACTCTCCGTCCACCACGGCATGGACATTTCCGCTCTCGTAGTTCGTCCGGTGATCCTTCACCATTGAATAAGGGTGGAATACATAGGAGCGTATTTGGCTTCCCCATCCAATTTCCTTTTGTTCTCCACGGATTTCAGCAAGCTGTGCCTCCTGCTCTTCAATTTTCAATTGATATAGCTTGGATTTTAACAGCTTCATCGCTTGCTCTCTGTTTTTAATCTGAGAGCGCTCTGTTTGACAGGTTACGACAGTGCCAGTTGGTAGATGCGTAATACGGACAGCAGAATCTGTCGTATTAATATGCTGACCACCAGCACCTGTAGCACGATACGTATCAATTTTTAAATCTTCTGTACGAATTTCAATTTCAATTTCATCCGTAAATTCCGGCATTACTTCACAGGATACGAAGGAAGTGTGGCGACGGCCAGAAGAATCGAAAGGAGAAATCCGAACGAGTCGATGTACTCCCTTTTCTGCCTTCAAATAGCCATAAGCATTATGCCCTTTGATCAGCAATGTAACGGACTTAATCCCCGCTTCATCACCAGGAAGATAGTCGATTGTTTCCACCTTGAAGCCACGTTTGTCAGCCCATCGCTGATACATACGTAGAAGGATGGCACCCCAGTCCTGGGATTCTGTCCCTCCAGCTCCCGGATGAAGCTCGAGAATAGCATTGTGCTTATCATACTCTTCACTAAGCAGAAGCTGTAATTCAAATTCCTCTAGGGAGGAAGTGAACTCCTTCAATTCATTGCCTAGCTCCTCCTGTAGCTCTTCGTCTGGCTCTTCCTTTATTAGCTCAAGCGTCATTTCTAGATTTTCTTGCGTAGAAACTAGCTCCTTATACTGCTCCACAACTGCCTTTAAGGCATTTAATTCATTAATCGTCTTTTGAGCCGCTTGCGAATCATCCCAAAAATCAGGGAAAGTCATGACTTCCTCCAGCTCTTGGATACGAGCCTCTTTGTTTTCTAAGTCAAAGAGACCCCCTAAAGTCATTTAACTTTTCAGATGTACGGTCTAATTCATTTCTTACTACTGAGATTTCAATCATTGCAAGTTCCTCCGTGTTTCTCTTATCTTACTGCCCCATGACAGTTTTTATATTTTTCTCCACTTCCACATGGACATGGCTGGTTACGGCCAACCGCAGCTTCTTTGCGAACTGGTTTTTTCTTCACTGGTCCGCCTTCTTCTTTCGGATTTACCGCTTGCCCTTTTGCAACCTCTTCACGTTCTAAGTTGCTACGAATTTCTGCCTTCATCGCATATTTCGCTACGTCCTCTTGGATAGCCTCTACCATTGTTTCAAACATCGCAAAGCCTTCGCTTTGGTATTCACGCAATGGATCGGTTTGACCGTATGCTCGTAAATGAATACCTTGACGCAGCTGATCCATCGCATCAATATGGTCAATCCATTTGGAATCAATGGAACGTAACAATACTACCTTTTCAAATTCACGCATACGCTCTGAGGTTAACTCTTCTTCTTTTGCGTCATATAGACGAAGCACTTCTGCTTTTAATTTCTCAATAATTTCCTCTTGAGAGAGATCCTGAAGCGTTTCTTGTGTGATAACACCCTCTGGAAGAAGGTTTGCATGTGCATAATCTTCAATTGCCTTCAGGTTCCACTCCGCTTTATTATCTGCATTTGTATGAGCCGTAACAAGACGCTCTATTACATTGAAAATCATTGATTCCACAAGCTCACGCATGTTGTCTGTTTCAAGAACCTCATTACGCTCCTTGTAGATAATTTCCCTTTGCTGGCGAAGCACATCGTCATATTGCAATAGGCGTTTACGAGAGTCGAAGTTATTTCCTTCTACACGTTTTTGTGCCGATTCTACTGCTCTAGATACCATTTTGGATTGGATTGGCTGTGAATCGTCCATTCCTAGCTTGGTCATCATGTTTTTCATGTTGTCAGATCCAAAACGACGCATTAGCTCATCTTCCATAGAAAGATAGAATTGCGTTACCCCTGGGTCTCCTTGACGACCAGAACGTCCACGTAGCTGGTTGTCAATACGTCTAGATTCATGGCGTTCTGTACCGATTACTGCAAGGCCGCCAACTTCTATTACACCTTCACCAAGCTTAATGTCCGTACCACGACCAGCCATGTTTGTTGCGATCGTTACTGCGCCAAGCTGACCTGCTTCTGCAATAATTTCCGCTTCACGCTCATGGTTTTTCGCATTTAATACATTATGCTTAATGCCGTGCTTTGTTAATAGCTGTGATATGATTTCAGACGTTTCAATTGCTACCGTACCAATCAGCACAGGCTGTCCTTTTTTATGACGCTCTGCAATATCCGCAGCAACTGCCTCAAATTTCCCTTTCATAGATGCATAGATTAAATCTGGTCTATCGTCACGCATGATTGGACGGTTTGTTGGAATTGCCACTACGTTCATGTTGTAGATGTTGCGGAACTCTTCTTCCTCCGTCTTCGCAGTACCAGTCATACCTGATAGCTTGTCATACATACGGAAGAAATTTTGGAAGGTAATAGTCGCCATTGTCATGGACTCATTTTGAATCTCAAGACCTTCCTTCGCCTCAATTGCTTGGTGCAAACCATCGCTATAGCGACGTCCCTTCATTAGACGACCAGTGAAGGAGTCAACAATGACAACATCCCCATCTTGTACAACATAGTCCACATCCACGTGCATGGAAACATGTGCTTTTAAGGATTGGTTAATCGCATGGTTCAGACGTACATGAGTCAAATCAAATAAATTATCAATATTGAATGCTTTCTCCGCTTTTTCCACACCATCGTCTGTTAGAGTTACTCCTTTTGTTGTTTCCTCGTATGTGTAGTCCTCGTCCTTTTTCAGCGTACGAACGAATGCGTTTGCTTGCTTATAAAGGACAGCTGCTCTATTTGCTTGTCCTGAGATAATCAAAGGCGTTCTCGCTTCATCGACCAGGATAGAATCCACCTCATCGATTACAGCATAATGTAGAGGACGTTGAACTTTTTCTTCCTTATAAAGAACCATGTTATCTCTTAAATAATCAAATCCAAGCTCATTGTTTGTGGAATATGTTACATCAGCCGCATACGCTTCGCGTTTTTCTTCCTTCGACATGGAGTTTAAATTTAATCCTACCGTCAAACCTAAAAACTTATATAATTTACCCATTTCTTCCGCATCACGGCTAGATAGGTATTCATTGACTGTTACGACATGAGCTCCTAGGCCCGGAATAGCATTCAAATAAACTGCCATCGTAGAGGTAAGTGTTTTCCCTTCCCCTGTCTTCATTTCCGCAATGTTTCCATCATGTAATGCAGCAGCACCCATAACTTGAACGCGGAATGGATACATTCCAAGGACTCGTCTTGCACCTTCTCTTGCTACTGCAAAAGCTTCTGCACGCAATTCTTCTAGCGTTTCTCCATTTGCATATCTCTCACGGAATTCAACTGTTTTTGCGCTTAGCTCTTCATCGGACAATGCTTCCATTTTTCCTGCAAGAGCTTCCACCTGGTCGGCGATTTTCTCTAGCTTCTTCAGTTCACGTTTGTTCAGATCAAATACTTTATTTAAAACACTTAGCATGTTATCTTCACTTCCCATTTAGTCTTACTCTCCATTTTACCATTCGATAGTACCCTACGCAAATAAGCTAATCAAAATAGTCTTACATAATTAGGTAGTTCACTTCTAGTAAGGTTCTCGTGCCATGTCGAATTAATGTCCATGTTTCATTCACACTGTTGCTTTATATACAGTTCGAACTTGTACTATTTATATGTGGACACCTCAACGAAAATTGTAGAACACAAATAGAAAACCCATCCCTAAAAAAGGGATGGGTCGATGTCGATTTAGTTTGTTTCGATTAAGCCGTATTTTCCATCTTTACGTTTATACACAATGTTAGTTCCCATAGAATCTGCATCAGTGAAGATGAAGAAATTGTGACCAAGCATATTCATTTGTAATACTGCTTCCTCTTGATCCATTGGTTTAAGATCAAATTGCTTCGTACGTACGATATTGTATTCATCTTCTTCTGTAGCTACTGGTGCATCCGGAGCTTCGATTGTTGCAAAGTATGCTCCAACACCTTCACGCTCACGGAATTTGCGGTTTACTTTTGTTTTATATTTACGGATTTGTCTTTCTAATTTATCTACAATTAAATCAATTGCAGCATACATATCTGAATGACGCTCTTCTGCTCTAAGAGTCAAGTTTTTCATCGGGATTGTTACTTCTATTTTTGTTTGTTTATCATTATAAACTTTTAGATTGACGTTTGCTGTAGCTTGAATATCCTCATTAAAGTAGCGGCCAACTTTGTCGATTTTCCCTTCAACGTATTCTCTAATTGCAGGAGTCACCTCAATATTTTCTCCGCGAATGTTAAAGTTTAACATGTAAACTCCTCCTTTAATTTAAGCTCTATAATAATATTTCTACACCAATCTATAATATCCTGCTTTTTTAAAATATATTTATTTAATTTTTGTCGTTTTTTGTCGAATCAGTGAACTCTGCTTATTTCTTTTTTTCTGCGATTCTTTAATTCATTTACGATTAGACAAAATCCTAGCACCATTCGGACTAATATCTACAATATAGCATTTTCCTTTTTCCGAGAGCTCAACCTCCTTTTCCTTATCCTTCTGCATAATTAAACGGAAGCTCGCCTTGCTCGGTTCACCAAATGTATAACGGAAATACTCATTCCTTTTGATCCCTCCCGGTCACGATTTTCATCTTTTTTCCATTATGACGAAGGAGTCCCAAATAATCAACTATATACATTCTATTTTCACCAAGCTTTAGTAAAATTATAATTACTTACCAAAGAAAAATGCTCTATCGCTTTAGTATACGATAGAGCACATTTTAATATGTTTTTATTCGTTTTTAGCTACAGTAACCTCTGCTACACGCTTAGCACCAACATAGCGTTTCCCCCAATAATATGGGTCGCTTAGTTTATCAATTTTTACACCCTTTGAACTGGATGAATGAATAAACTTACCATTTCCAATGTATATTCCTACATGTGATACACCTTTACCAGATGTATTAAAAAATACTAAATCACCAGAGGCTAAGTCATCTTTTTTCACCTTTGTACCAGTTGCATACATCCCTGAAGAAGATCTTGGTAAACTTATTCCTAAATCCTTGTAAACATACCCCACAAATCCTGAGCAATCAAAACCAGCTTTTGTCGTGCCACCGCCGCGATATTTGATACCAATCAAATCTTTTGCTGTTGAAACTAAGTCGGATGAATTTACAGAGCTTGCAGCTTCGGTATTAACAGCGAATGTTGTTGATACTATAAGAAAAGATAGTACGAATATAGCCATGGCCTTTTGCAACATAGATCTCAATCTCATTTGGCTCCCCCAAAACTTAATTTTCTGAAAATTTATCTAAACCCATCTTACCACTTTTTAAACTCTTTTATTTTTACAATTGTGTAACAAATATGTTACAGAGAACGTCTAATTCTTTTGGATAAAAAATAGAAAAAACGGGACAAGCCTTGCTATTACTGCATTTCTAAAAAATCAATTCGACAGAAACCTCTCTTGAGAATGACTTATACTCCCATCAACCAATAAAATATGAGTTTTTTAGAGGAAATTCTACTTAGGCATATTGTCTAATGTTCTAGTTCTAATTACATTTTTTGGAATAGTAAGAATGTCCGTAAAGACAGAAGGCTTTTTTCTCGGTAAAATGTATAGAAAGACCAAGGAAGGAGAGATGTTTTTATGAATTTAGGACTGAATGGAAAGCGCGTAGTTGTCATGGCTTCGAGTAAGGGGTTAGGGAAAGCGACTGCCACTCAATTCGCAAAAGAAGGGGCATTTGTTTTTATTTCGAGTAGAAGCGAAGAGGAGCTACAGGCCACTGTAGAAGAGATTCGAAACGTCTCCGAAACCGAGCAGGTCTTCTATCAAGTATGCGATGTAACAAAAGAAGAGGATATCCAAAGCCTTTTCGATACAGTGAACAAGCAGCTCGGAGGGATCGATATCTTAGTAAATAATGCAGGTGGCCCAACTGCCGGCGGGTTCGACCAGGTAAATGATTCCGATTGGATCAACTCATTTGAAAAAAATCTACTAAGCTACATACGCACAATCAGACTGGCTCTCCCGCATATGCGTGAGCAAAACTTCGGCAGGATCGTAAACATTTCATCCTCCTCAACGAAAGAGGTTATTGATGGACTTATCTTGTCCAACACCTTCCGATTAGGGATGGTGGGGCTATCTAAAACCTTGGCGAGAGAAAATGCCAAGTACAATATCATGATAAATACCGTAGGACCAGGGAGAATTCAGACGGACCGAGTGACAGAGCTTGATGAAATTGCAGCTAATAAAAAACAAGTGTCGCTAGAGGAAATCCGCCAGGGTAATCGCGAGGCTATCCCGATCAGACGTTACGGAGAACCAGAGGAATTCGCAAAGGTTATCACTTTCCTATGCTCCGAGGCAAACTCTTATATGACCGGGCAAAGCTTAGTGGTCGATGGTGGTATGTTGAAGGCGCATTGATAATAGGGATATAGAGATATATACAAAATAAAAGGTCATCATGATTGTATATCATAATGGCCTTTTTATTAGAAGAAAGTCTGGTTCTCCGTTAACGGCGGACGCTTACCCCGGGTACGGCTCCAGCCTTCTCCTTCGCTTCGCTCAGTCCGGGTGCTTCCGCTCGTACTGTTCCCGGTGGTGTCGCCGCCTGCACTTCGAACAACCTATGTCTATCTCTATACTTGGTATTAATATAAAGAATGAATAATCTAGCACTTCTTACTAATGGGTTTCGTTTACCTCCCCCCGACATTTCAGCGATCAACCATAATATCCCCCGTAATTCTTAGCTCATCTAATGTTTGCTAATTTCTTTCTATACAAAGTTTATAAAGTTCTTCTTTAAATGTATAAAAAAAGAAGTCAACAAACTACACTTCGTAATATTATAATCCAATTTTGTACTTGGGTTAACTTGTGGGACTATTTCATTTTGCGATTGACTCTGACGTTTAGATTAAACAATGTTAACGCACTCATTAGCCCGTAATAGTTTAATACGTCTCGTGTACTTTCCATTAACAATAATGAACAAATATTAATATTTAACGATGGATTAATATCGAATTTTCCTATCTTCACTTCATTGGGGCTGACTTTTATTCTAGATAATGCATTACTGGAATGAACTTCTTTTGATAAAAGACGGTAAATAATCTCATACTCTGTTTGCATCCCCATTTTTATGCTGAGCTGTTCTACACTGCGAGTCTTACCATCTATGTCGTACCAATTATTCTTTTCAAATTCTGGTTCCCTTAAACTTTTATACTCTTCTTTAATTCTTTCGAAATAGTCGGGGTCAGGATTCTCCGAAAACACTTTATCGACATCTTCAATCGAAATATCTAAAAAATCTCTAATTCTCCTTGCTACTTTATTCGTGCCCCTTATTTTATCAAATAATTGCAAGTCCTTCACTCGTTCTCCATATGCGTAAAGTTTCCCTCTTCTTTCAGTATCTTCTTGTAGGATAAATTTCAAGTAAAGATGTGATTCAAATATCGACCTGCTTATTAAATCGTTGGAATCATAACATTGAGCTTCTAATAAAACTCTTAAAGACTTCGTTTTAGATATCATATCTTCAAGTAAACTAATTATTACTCCATCATGAAAATTAAATTCTCTTTTATTAGCAGGTTGTTCAAACTCTTTCAAAATTTTTTCGGCAACTTTATCAGACTCTCTAATAATAATAGCAAGCATTTTCAAAACTTATCGCCCCTTCCCACATTAGGTCTCAACTGGTATATATATCCATTGTACCAACTGTAAAGAAATTTGTACCAGTATTCATTTTTATATTTTTCATATTAAATAAAATTACTCCAAGTGCGTTCAAATTGAATCGGTAGCTAGGAGAATCTTTGTCTTTTTATAAACTGACCAATATTAAGGATTAGCAGCCGGCTCTTTGCGATTATCCTTCATATCTTGACGATTATAGAGGCAGTCTTGACGATTCCATGACCTATCTTTACGATGAAGATTTTCTGCCTCCCAATCTTAACGATTAGCGACCAGATCTTTACGATTAACCTTCGTATCTTGACGATTATGGAGGCAGTCTTGACGATTCCACGACCAATCTTTACGATGAAGAATTTCCGCCTCCCAATCTTAACGATTAGCAGCCGGATCTTTGCGATTATCCTTCATATCTTGACGATTATGGAGGCAGTCTTGACGATTCCATGACCTATCTTTACGATGAAGAATTTCTGCCTCCCAATCTTAACGATTAGCGACGTGGTCTTTGCGATTAACTGGTTGGATCTTGCGATTACGGTCCTGATCTTGCGATTATAGGGATGAATCTTGCGATTATGCGGGAATCTTGCGATTATCAAACGATGACTATTATCATAGACAACAACCTTCAAAGCAATGTTATCTCCAACTAAAAACCGCCACCTATACGGTAGCGGTTTCCTCTATCACTTCACAACTAGCTTCATTCTATTTTGCGATGGATCCTTAACTATAAATACCCCGTCTTCCTCACTAACAGATATCCCCTTCTCCCCAAGCCTCTCAATCACCTTTTCCCTTTCCTCAAAAGAAGGATAAACAACTGTAAAAGCCTCGAGTCCGGTTGCTGTATCCGGAGCTGGCTGTGCGCCTTGACTACCCCATGTATTGAATCCGATATGGTGATGGTACTTGCCGGAGGACATGAAGAGTGCACCTGGATATGGGGTTACTAATTCAAAGCCTAGAAGCTCGTAGAATTGCTGAGTTGCTTTTAAATCAGCCACTTGTAAATGGATATGGCCCATTAGCGTTTCTTTCGGCATGCCTTTCCATTCGGTATGCTGACCTGCCTCTAAGACACCTGCTCCGTCAATTGGTAAGGAGTCCATTGCTACGTTGCCTTTCTCCCAGTTCCATTCATTGTCTGGACGATCTCGATAGATTTCTATCCCGTTTCCGTCTGGGTCGTTCAGATACAATGCTTCACTGACGATGTGGTCGCTTGCTCCTAATTGGATATTTGATTCAATGGCATGCCGTAGGAACGCACCTAAATCTGCTCGACTAGGGAGCAATATGGCTAGGTGGTACAAGCCCGTTGTTTTTGGTGGCTTCGCCGTTACTTCTGCTGGCTTCGTGATGGAAACAAGTGCTGTCTCTCCATCTGCTGTATAGACTATTTTATTGTCCGTCTGCTCTAGAACTTGGAAGCCTAGCACCTCTTGATAGAAGCGATTGGATTTTTCTAAATCCATTACCTTTAATTCTACTAACTCCACGTACGTCAAAGGCTTTTGATGATATTTCATAGGATAACCCCTCTGCAGTTACTTTTCGTAACTAATTATATTTTAGTTACCGCTATAAGTCAAGTGTCCACAAAAAAACTCACCAGCTTAAGCCAGTGAGCGTTCCTCGTATGCTTTTATGTGTTCCTCATATTGAAAGGTCAGTGAAATTTCATCCCAGCCATTAAGCAGCATTTTCTTCTGATAAGGGTCGATATCAAAATGAAAGACCGTGCCCTCCTCGCCGATTACAGTTTGCTCCTCTAGGTTTACCTCCATCAAATACGTTTCTTTCGCTAATAGCTGCTCCACCTCTTCTACCCCTAGCTTGATTGGCAATAGACCATTTTTCATACAGTTATTATAGAAGATATCCGCAAAGCTAGGTGCAATGACCACACGAAAGCCATAGTCAAATATTGCCCAAGGTGCATGCTCACGAGAGGAGCCACACCCAAAATTGTCTTGTGCAACTAAAATAGAGGAGCCTTTGTAGCGAGCATCATTTAAAATAAAATCTTCTCTTTCATTCCCAGCCGAATCAAATCTCCAATGATAAAATAGATACTTGCCAAAGCCTGTACGTTCAATACGCTTCAAAAATTCCTTCGAGATAATCTGGTCAGTATCGACGTTCTTTCTATTAAGAGGTGTGATAACACTTTTCACTATATTAATCGGTTCCATGGTGTTCCTCCTTACACATGTGCCAGCTGAAATTTTCTTACGTCCACTATATGACCTTCTATTGCGGCAGCTGCTGCCATTGCTGGACTCATTAAATGAGTTCTAGCGCCAGCTCCTTGACGACCTTCAAAATTTCGATTGGAGGTGGAGGCACAATGCTCTCCGGCTGGTACCACATCATCGTTCATCGCAAGACACATGCTGCAGCCCGAGTCTCTCCATTCAAACCCAGCATTCTTGAACACTTGGTCAAGCCCTTCCTGCTCTGCCTGAGCCTTCACGGTTTGCGATCCTGGTACCACGATGGCATGCACGTTAGGATGTACTTTTCGTCCTTCTACTATCTTAGCAGCCGCTCGCAAATCGCTTATTCGAGCATTCGTACAGGAGCCAATAAATACATTGCTGATTTGGATATCCTCAATCGGCATTCCCTCTTGCAAGCCCATATATGCTAATGCCTTCTCATGTGCCTGCTGGTCACTAACATCTGTGAAATCTGCCTTATATGGGATTCTTTGCGTCACGCCAGAGCCCATGGAAGGATTTGTCCCCCAAGTGACAAACGGCTCTATTTCGTCAGCGGAAATTTCCACCGTTTTATCGTATACTGCTCCCGAATCTGTCGCCAACGCAAGCCAGCGCTTCGCTTCTTCTTCAAAAGCTTCACCCTTCGGAGAATACTCACGTCCTCGTAGAAATTCAATCGTTGTTTCATCCGGGCTAATCAAACCAGCTCTCGCTCCAGCTTCGATTGACATATTACAAATAGTCATGCGCTCCTCCATCGAAAGCTTCCTAATAGCGTCCCCGGTGTATTCCACGATATAACCGGTACCCATGTCGATGCCAAACTTGGAGATAATCGCAAGAATAATATCCTTTGCAGCTACGCCATGACCTAGTTCCCCTGTCACTTTGATTTCCATTGTTTTCGGTCTGGCTTGCCAAAGCGTCTGAGTGGAAAGCACATGCTCCACCTCACTAGTACCGATTCCAAATGCGATAGCTCCAAAAGCACCGTGTGTGGAGGTATGGCTGTCTCCACACACAATTGTTTTTCCTGGCTGCGTAAGGCCTAACTCGGGACCAATGATATGCACAATCCCTTGATCTGGGTGGCCAATATTTGCAAGAGGGATGCCAAATTCCTCGCAGTTCTGTTGAAGTGTATTAATCTGCTTGGAGGCGATGGGATCCTTTATTACGTGCCTATTGAGGGTTGGTACATTATGATCCATCGTCGCATAGCATAAGTCCGGTCTGCGAACCTTGCGATTATTTATACGTAAGCCTTCAAACGCCTGAGGTGAAGTAACCTCGTGTATTAAATGAAGGTCAATATAAAGAAGATCCGGCTTCCCTTCCTCTCGATAAACCACATGCTGCTCCCAAATTTTTTCAATAATCGTCTTTGCCATCCCGCTCTCTCCTCACTTACACATATGAATACATGATACTATCGGAAACAAACTCTAAATCTAGTTCATCTAATACCTTATCCGTCCATTCTTTTGTGGATAAAACCCTACTACCTTTCGGCGCCAAATCACCTGTAAAGAATCCATCATTTAGTACACTATTAACGGCTTCCTCTATTGCTATAGCCTCTGTTTCCATTTGGAAGGACTCCCTTAGCATCATTGCCGCAGAAAGAATGGCCGCTGCTGGGTTTGCCTTATTCTGTCCAGCGATATCAGGTGCAGAGCCGTGCACCGGTTCGAATAAACCAAAGCCATCCTCTCGCATACTTGCAGATGGTAGCATACCTAGAGAGCCTGTTATAACAGAAGCCTCATCGCTCAAAATATCTCCGAACATATTCTCCGTCACGATTACATCAAACTCCGCCGGGCCTGTAATTAGCTTCATGGAAGTAGAATCTACGAGCATATGCTCTACCTTCACATCAGGGTAGCCCTGCTTCTTCTCTTCCACAATTTCACGCCACAGCTTACTGGAATCTAATACATTCGCCTTGTCAACGGATGCCAGCTTCCCTCTCCGGCTTCTCGCAAGCTGGAAGGCCACATCGACAATTCGCTCGATTTCTTCTCTTGTATAGACAAGGGAATCTACTGCGTAGTCATTCGTTTTCTTCCTTGGCTCTGCGAAATATAAGCCTCCGGTCAGCTCTCGCACAATGACCATATCTACATGTTCCGCGATTTCCTTTTTCAAAGGAGATGCGTCTAATAGTGCAGGGATCGCCTTCACCGGGCGGATATTCGCATAAAGCCCGAAATGCTTTCGAAGAGCCAGCAAGCCCTTTTCCGGACGTAAGTGAGATGGATACTGATCCCACTTTGGACCTCCAACGGCACCTAAAAGGATTGCATCACTCTCGCCACACATACGAATCGTCTCTTTCGGCAGGGGGTTTTCAAATGCATCAATCGCCGCTCCCCCAATGACGCCGTATTGCATATGAAAGGTATGGTTGTAGCGTTTGCCGATTGCCTTTAACACCTTAACGGCAGCCTCTGTCACCTCTAAGCCGATTCCATCGCCTGGTAATACAGTGATTGTTTTTTCCATCTCACTCACTCCTCTTTTATTGATTCACTAATGCCTTACGTTCTTGCACATGCTCTTGCATCAGTCGACGATTGATCGCATTTATATAAGCTCTCGCGGATGCCTTTAACACATCCTGTGACGAATTTCTTCCAGTGGATACTGCACCATTATAAGAAAGGTTGATCACTGCTTCCCCAAGCGCATCTCTTCCTTTTGAAATAGAGGATACTCGGTAATCTAGGATTTTCACCTCTCCATTCACCAGTATTTCTAACGTCTGAAAAATTGCTTCTACCGCTCCGGAGCCCTCTCCTTTTGCAATAAGACTTTCTCCACTTGGGGTTTTGATTCGAATTGTAGAGGTTGGCACATTGTTTTCATAATGAACGACCAGCTCCTCTAGCTCGTAAACCTCGACTTCTCCACTAGTTACCTGCTGCTCTGTCAATAAAGTGAATAGATCCTCTTCGGAAATTTCCTTTTTCCGATCGGCTAGCTTTTTAAAAGTAGCAAAAGCAGCGTTTAATTTATCCGGCTCTAGCTGAAACCCTAGCTCCTCTGCCCTTTTCGAAAAGGCATGGCGTCCGGAATGCTTTCCTAACACTAGCTCAGTTGCTGCTTCTCCAATTAAAGCCGGGGTAATAATTTCATAGGTTTCTGGATTCTTTAGCATGCCGTCCTGATGGATGCCAGATTCATGGGCAAAAGCATTTTTCCCGACTACTGCTTTATTCGGCTGAATGACAACCCCTGTCAGCTTGCTTACGAGCTGGCTCGTGCGTTTGGTTTCCTTCAGCACAATGCCAGATTCCGTTTGATAATAATCCTTTCGTATATGAATGGCTACCGCCACTTCCTCTAGCGCCGCATTTCCAGCCCGTTCTCCAATACCGTTAATCGTTCCCTCCACCTGCGTGGCTCCGTTTTCAACAGCTGCCAAGGAGTTCGCTACGGCAAAGCCTAAGTCGTCATGACAATGTGCAGAGAGCTTTACCTTTTCTATGCCATGCACATTTTCCGATAAATATCGGAAAAGTGCGCCGTATTCAATAGGAGTGGCATATCCCACCGTATCTGGAATATTGATCGTGGTAGCTCCTGCCTTAATTACCTCTTGAATGATTCTCACAAGGAAGTCTCGATCGGAACGTGTCGCATCCTCTGCAGACCATTGCACCAGCGGAAAATATTTTCGTGCCAGCTTAACGGATTCCACTGCCAGCTCGATTACCTGCTCCGGTGTTTTATTCAGCTTATATTGCATATGAATTGGAGAGGTTGCGATAAATGTATGAAGATGTGGCTGTACCCCGCCTCTTAGTGCCTCCCAAGATGTCTCAATATCACTTTTCATCGAGCGAGCCAAGCCAGTTACCACGGAATTCTTGACAGTGTCCGCAATTTGCTTCACTGCATGAAAGTCTCCAGGTGAGGAGGCAGGAAACCCCGCCTCAATAATGGAAACGCCATATCTTTCAAGCTGACGTGCGATTTCTAGCTTTTCCTGCGTATTCAGGTTAATCCCAGCGGACTGCTCGCCATCTCTTAGGGTAGTATCAAATATGTCAACCTTGCCCACTAGTCACCACTTCTTTCCTCACCTGTTTTTTACCTGCGTTGATAAATGGCATCATCTCACGAAGTTTTTCTCCCACCTCTTCAATTTGGTGCTTCGATTCTGCTTCCTTGATCGCATTATATTTCGGACGATTCGTTTCGTTCTCCTCAATCCATTCCTTTGCAAACTTTCCGCTTTGGATATCTGCCAGTACATCTTTCATCCGTTCCTTCACTGATGCATCTATGATTCTAGGCCCTGATACGAAATCGCCCCATTCTGCTGTATCGGAGATGGAATATCGCATCGTAGAAAGTCCTCCCTCATACATTAGGTCGACAATGAGCTTCAGCTCATGGAGCGTTTCAAAATAGGCTAGCTCTGGCTGATAACCTGCTTCCACAAGTGTTTCAAAGCCGGCTTTCACAAGAGCAGTCGTTCCTCCACAAAGTACAGCCTGCTCACCGAATAGATCTGTCTCTGTTTCTTCTTTAAAGGACGTTTCTAATACACCAGCTCTTGCAGACCCGATTCCTTTTGCATAGGCAAGTGCCGTTTCCTTCGCATTTCCGGTTGCATCTTGGTATACAGCGAATAATCCTGGAACTCCAGCACCAGATTCGTATGTTCTACGCACTAAATGTCCCGGTCCCTTAGGTGCAACTAGGAATACATCTACATCCTCAGGTGGAATGATTTGACCAAAGTGAATGTTAAAGCCGTGTGCAAATGCTAGTGACTTCCCAGCTGCTAGAGCCTGCTCGATTTCTGCCTCATATACTGCCTTTTGTTTTTCATCTGGCAATAAAACCATGATTACGTCTGCACGTTCAGCCGCTTCCTTCACCATATACACCTCATGACCGTCCTCTTTTGCCTGATCATACGATTTCCCTGGGCGAATCCCTACTACCACGTTATAGCCGGAATCCTTCAAGTTCGATGCATGTGCATGCCCCTGCGAGCCATAGCCGATGATTGCGATTGTCTTTTCCTGTAGAACTGCCTCGTTGATATCCCCGTTATAATACATTTTCGCCATAATAAATTCCTCCTAGTTTTTATATTGTTTTGTTATCCCGCATTAAGGGACAGTAAGATTCCCAATTCAAGATGGTAAAAGAAATGAAACAGCTAAGCGGGAGATCAACTGTCCCTAAAAGCCCGATTGGTTCAACTAATGATTGCTGGGGGATGAAAGAAAACCCCTACCAATCAAAATTTCACTTTATTGTAAAATGGATAGCTGTGGCGCAGGAGCCTTTTGTGTTTCCCTTACAAAGGCAGTGACACCGGTTCTCGTAAGCTCTTTTATTCCATAAGGCCTTACTAGCTCAATGAATGCATCTATCTTTTCTGAATGCCCAGTGACTTGAAAGGTTACGACGTTCTTTCCTGTATCAATTGTCTGTGCTCGGAACGGCTCTACGATACTATTGATTTCCGCCCTTACTGCCGGAGGAGAAACGACCTTTATGAGCGCCAGCTCTCGAACGACAATCGCTTTATCCGAAATATCCTGTACCTTTAGTACATCTACCTGCTTCTGTAACTGTTTGAGAAGCTGCTCAAGCTTTTGTTTATCCTCCACATGGACGACAATCGTCATCTTGGAAATCTGCGGTTGTTCTGTGTGCCCGACTGTGATGCTTTCAATATTGAATTGCCTTTTCATCAACAATCCCGTCACCCTGTTCAGCACGCCACTTTGATTGATTACTGTGATCGTTATCATTCGTCTCACTCTGGCTTCACCCCAATCATTTCATGCAAGCCTTTCCCTGGAGCAACCATCGGGTATACACTTACCTTTTGTACCACTCGACAATCAATTAAGACGGGCTCATCGGATTCGAGTGCCTCCTTCAGCTGCTCCTTCGCTTGTTCCAGCGTTTCAATCTTGTATCCCTTGATGGCATAGGCTGCTGCCAGTTTCATAAAATCTGGCTGGACTGGGATCAATGAATGAGAATAGCGCTCTCCATGGAAGGTCTCCTGCCACTGTCTCACCATTCCAAGTGCTTGATTGTTCAAAATAATGACCTTTACCGGAATTCTAAGCTCCTGTAAAAGAGATAGCTCCTGAAGCGTCATCTGAAAGCCTGCATCTCCTACTATTGAGACCACCTTTGCGTCCGGCTTTGCGATTTGAGCACCAATCGCTGCAGGAAAACCAAAGCCCATCGTCCCTAGTCCACCAGAGGTCACCCAATTATGTGGGCTCGCAAATTTGTAATATTGAGCGGTCCACATCTGATGCTGACCTACATCCGTTGTAATGACTGCCTCTCCACCCGTATATTCTTGAATTAGCTCTAGCACCTGCTGTGGCAGAAGTCCACTTTCCTGTGCATTTTCATAGAATAGCGGATACTGTTTTTGATTCGCCTTAAGGCTCTCCAACCATGCGGCAGTGTTGCCATTTGGACCGTTCTGATTGAGCAGTGCCTGTAATGCTTCCTTCGCATCCGCCACTATCGGAATTTCTGTTGGGACGTTTTTTCCAATCTCGGCTGGATCGATATCAATATGAATGACTTTTGCATTCGGTGCAAAATGTGCTAAATTCCCTGTCAGTCGATCATCAAATCGAGCGCCAATGTTAATGAGCAGGTCACAGGTCTGAATGGCCATGTTCGCTGTATATGTTCCGTGCATCCCTGCCATTCCAAGGGATAGAGGATGGTCTCCTTTGATAGATCCTAGTCCTAGCAATGTATTGGCCACCGGAATTTGATATTTCTCCGCAAACGCTGCTAGCTCGTCTGTTGCTTTTGCGAATAAAACACCTGCTCCTGCTAGAATCAATGGCTGCTTCGCTTGGGAGATGGCAAGAGCCGCCTTTTGTATTTGTAAGAAGTTTGGAGAGGTCGTCGGCTGATAGCCTGGAAGGCAAACCTTTTCTTCCTCCTCCACCTGCTCTTCAAAAATGGCTAATGCCATATTTTTCGGTATATCTACGACAACGGGTCCTGGACGACCAGTGGATGCGATGTGAAATGCTTCGTTTATTATCCTCGGGAAGTCTGCTACATCCTTCACCTGATAGTTGTGCTTCGTGATTGGCTGTGTAATGCCTATAATATCCGCCTCCTGAAAGGCATCTGTCCCAATGACCGTTGTAGCAACCTGCCCTGTAAACACTACAAGTGGAATGGAGTCCATCATGGCATCTGCTATCCCTGTGACCACGTTCGTTGCACCAGGTCCAGAGGTTGCGATGACCACTCCCACCTTTCCAGAAACCCGTGCATAGCCCTCTGCCGCGTGAATGGCTCCTTGCTCGTGCCTTGCGAGGATATGCTTAATCGGATTCTTGTGCAGCGCATCATAGATTGGCAAAACTGCACCTCCCGGGTACCCAAATACTACTTCCACCTGATGCTTTTTCAACGTTTCAATAAAAACCTCAGCCCCGTTCCTTTTGGCGACTTCTTCACTAAACGGCTCGGTCCTTAATTGCTCGGCTTCCACAGTCATTTTCATCATCTGTTTCCTCCTATTCGTCCAGTAATTAGTTGTAAAAAAAGAAAGAATCTCTTCCCATACAAAAAAACCTTCGTTCGTTTGCATAGGGATGAAATTCTTTCATGGTACCACCCTAATTCGCAGCAATGCTGCCTCATGAACATACGGCGAAAAACCGTATATCCTTTTCTAACGGGGCAGTCCTTCACTGCTCCCGGAAATGCCTTAGGACTTTACTCCGTTCAGCACCTCACTCCGAGGGGATGTCGGAAAAGGTTGTATTGTCGGCTCCCAGCAATACCGACTCTCTGTGAATACAATGCTCCTCTTCCTTTAACCTCATCAACGCTTTGTCTATGTAGTTTTATATTTTCATTACTCCACCAGTGCTAGCTGAAGTAACAAGCTTCGAATATCTTGCTAAGTATCCTTTTTTAATCTTCGGCTCAAATGGCGGTAGCTTTGCCCTTCTATTTGTAAGCTCCTCTTCACTTACCTGAAGCTCAATCGTTCTTTCCGTTAGGTCGATTGAAATAATATCTCCATCCTCTACTAACGCAATTGGACCACCGTCTGCTGCTTCCGGAGAAATATGACCGATAGATATACCTCTCGATGCTCCGGAAAACCTTCCGTCTGTAATGAGCGCAACCTTCGTTCCAAGTCCACGTCCTTGAATCGCAGAAGTTGGAGCTAGCATCTCCGGCATTCCCGGGCCTCCTCTTGGACCTTCGTAGCGTATGACCACCACATGCCCTTCTTGCACAGTTCCATTATCAATCGCTTCTTGGCAAGCCTCTTGTGAATCAAACACGATTGCCTTCCCCGTAAAGTCCTTGATAGATGGATCTACTGCTCCTACCTTGATAACCCCACCCTCAGGAGCAATATTTCCGAATAGTACGGATAAGCCTCCAACCGGACTATAAGGATTTTCTTTTCTTCGAATGACTTGCTCATTCGTAATCTCGCAATCTTTCACATTTTCATAGAGTGTCTTCCCTGTAATCGTGAGTCGATCCGGATGGACAGCGCCCGGTATTTCACAAAGCTCTTTGATGATGGCGCTTACGCCTCCTGCAAGATGTACGTCATGCATGGAGTAATCAGATGCCGGCATGATTTTTGATAAATAAGGAATCCGCTTCGCAACCTCGTTAATGTCACTAACGTTGTAATCAATTTCTGCCTCGTGAGCAATCGCCAGTGTATGAAGCACTGTATTCGTAGAGCCGCCCATCGCCATATCAAGCGCGAACGCATCGTCAATCGTTTCCTTCGTAATCAAATCTCTCGGCTTCACATCTTCCTTTACCATGCGAATCAAATGTCTCGCAGCCTCCCGAATTAACTCGTGTCGCTCATCAGACGTTGCAACAATCGTTCCGTTACCCGGAAGTGTCACACCTAGCATTTCCATTAGAGAGTTCATCGAATTTGCTGTAAACATTCCAGAGCAAGACCCACAAGTAGGACATGCATTCTGTTCAATGTCGAGCAGCTGCTCTGCTGTCATCCCACCAGACTTATAGGAGCCGACTCCTTCAAATACGGAAGTAAGGGAAAGCTGCTTCCCGTCCTGGGACACTCCTGCTTCCATCGGTCCTCCCGAAACAAATACCGCTGGGACATTCGTTCTCACCGCTGCCATCAGCATGCCTGGTGTGATTTTGTCACAGTTCGGAATGTAGAACACGCCGTCAAACCAATGTGCGTTAATAACTGTTTCCGCTGAATCGGCAATTAGCTCTCTACTTGGCAGCGAGTATCTCATCCCGATATGCCCCATCGCAATGCCGTCATCTACACCGATTGTGTTGAACTCAAACGGAATTCCGCCTGCTTCTCGAATTGCCTCTTTTACCACTTCGGCGAATTTATTTAAATGCATATGCCCTGGAATGATATCTATATAGGAGTTACATACACCGATAAACGGCTTATCTAAGTCTCTTGTCTTGACCCCGGTTGCGTAAAGTAAGCTTCGATGTGGTGCCCGGTCAACACCTTTCTTGATCATGTCACTTCTCATAAACATCTCTCCTAAATCTTTTGCCGAGTAGTCATTTATATCTAGAAAATTCCATCAATAAGTTTGTGAATTTTCTTGCAATAAAAATATATTGAAGCTATCATACCTCCCTCAAAACCAAGAGTCAACAGGCTTTTTACAAATTTTCAGTTAGTTTAGAATATTTGGTTATTATGTAATCGCTTACATTGGTGATATATCGCATTTTGCATATAGAAAAAATTTTTATTAAAAGTTTTAGAAATTTGACGGATTGATGGGAGATTTATTTTGAGAGAGGACTGGAGATTTGGAGTTTGAAATTTTGCAAGTATGATTTTGTGTCTTAAGAAGATGTTTATCCTTCTTATTTTCTTAACCTTCGGTTCTACGCTGCGCCGACGCTTTCCGTGGGCACGGGTCGAGCCAAGGTCTCTCCCTCGTGCGTTCCCACAGGAGTCGTCGGTGCCGCTCCGAACCACTTGGAGAGGCTACTTGCATAGTGATTTTGATCAGTGTCTTGAAATAGGTGAGTATCTTAAATTTTTGTCCGCATTAAACTCCTGACTCTCCGCTAGCAGTAACGCTATCAACCACTCAAACTTTAATTGCAACCAATCGAAAACACAAATTATCAATATATCCCTTTGAGCAACTAAAGCAAGCAAAAGTGCAACTAAATTATGGGTTAGCGCAACTATTTGATCAATAAGAGCAACTAAAAAGTTTGACAATCGCAAGTAAGCTCCTGGCTACCGCTAGTAAAGGTTACTTAAGCACAAGTAACGATTCTTAAACTGCAAGTAAATCTGGATTAACCGCACGTATTACCATTTTGCTTCCAACCTCCACTCAATACCCTTCTCATTTTAAAAGACGGTCACAGACTTTCGCTACACTCGCCCTACTGGAAGCTATCAATAGGACGGTCATCACCCTCTATGTAATCTCTCTTCATTCAAAGCCATCCCTGTCACCGTCCCCCTAACCCAACAAAAACCCCCATCCACCAAGTGGACGGGGGTTGCTCTTATATTTTAAAATGGCTGATGGTGTCTTGGAGGTTTTCTGCTAGGTTTGCGAGGGATTGGGCGTTTGCTGTGATTTCCTCGTTTACTGCTAGCTGCTCCTCTGTTGCGGCGCTTGTGTCGTTCGCTCCGTCCGCTACGATTGCTGCAAGGCGTTGAACCTCTTTGGATCCCTCTGATACCATTGCTGCGATTTCTTGGATTTGATGAACGGCACTGGAGACAGATTGAACCTTATCATTGACTCCTGATACGGCCGATTCAATTTGGTTGAACACTTCTAGTGATTCATCTGTTTTAGATATTCCCTGCTCGACTTTTTCTTCTCCGACAGCTATCGCTTTGACTGCTTTGTTCGAGGAGGCTTGAATGACCGCAATCATTCGGTCAATTTCTGCTGCGGAGTTTTTAGATTGCTCTGCTAGCTTGCGAACTTCTTCCGCTACAACTGCAAAGCCTTTTCCATGCTCCCCTGCTCTTGCCGCTTCGATAGCAGCGTTTAAGGAGAGGAGATTTGTCTGCTCTGAAATATCACTGATTAAGGCTGTGATACTTTGAATTTCATTTGAATGCTTTGCCATATCTGTCACGATTCCTGCCGCTTCATGAATCGTAGTTTGGATGGTATTCATGTGGTCGGCAACAGAAGCAACCACCTCTGAACCGGTTCCAATTAGTTCACGTACTTCTGTTGTGGAATGCAGCATGTCCTCATTGCTTGTAGAAATTTCGTCAATTCCGTTTTTAAGCTCATTCATGGCTTGCACAGAAGTGTCCATATGACTCATTTGTGAGTCAGTAGATGCTACTTGATCTCCTGCAGATTTTACTACAAGTTGGGACGATGCTAAGCTTTGCTCTGCTCCTGCTGAAAGCTCCTCTGCATTTGCTGCAAGCTTAAGCGAGGAATCTGTTACATTTGTAACGATTAAACGCAAATCCTCTGTCATTCGATTAAAAGCAGATGCCATCTCGCCAGTCTCGTCCTTATTTTTAATATGTATGGAGGATACCGTCAAATTGCCACTTGCTATTTCCTTTAGACTGTCTGTCACTTTATGAATTGGTCTCGTAATGCTTTTCGTTACAGCATAGGCAAGTAACATCCCTAACACAACGCCTGCCAGCGATACAGCAATAACTAAGATAGATGCCCCTTCCATAAAATCATCAATTTCCGCTCTCGTTGCCAACATTTCCTCTTGAAGATTCTGTTCTACTTTTTCTAAAATACCAACCATCGTTTGATTAATATTTTTCGAGTTTGTCGTCATTGTATTTAACGTTGCTTGGTCCTTAGCTGCTTTCGCTGCAATAATAGTTTCATTCGTTGAAATAAAGACATTTAGTTTATTCTCAAACTCGTTTAATAAATCAACAGATTTTGGCTCAGAGATACCTTCTATAAGCTCAGTTGTTAAATTCTTCGTTAACTCCTCACTTTCTAACACGCCCTTTTTGGACGCATCTGTGCTTGTCAACAAATGATCAAAAAGATGAGAAGCCGAATCCTTCTGTGCTCCCTTAATTTCCTTAATTAAATTCACCTTTTCCATTCGATCGTCTAGCAACAGCTTATATTGGTCACTAACATCCTTTAAAGTCAAAATACTAAAAAGACCTACTGCTAATAAAATAACGAGAATGGCTAGATTACTAAGCATTAGCTTCTTCCCTATTGTCCATCTCATCCGACTACAATCCCCCTCTATTGAATGTGTTGAAATCTATTAAAGGAAACAAATCGTTCCTGCCAATAAACATTATCTAAATTCGTAACCTCTACCCCTTTAGTTCCCGCATGGATAAATCTATTTTCTCCTAAATAGATTCCCATATGTGAGATTCCAGCTTTGTATGTATTTTGAAAAAACACTAAATCTCCGGGGATAGGCTCTACCACAACAACTGTTTCTTTAAAGTAGTCATCGCTACTTTTTCTAGTAATATCAACACCAGCTTGAGAATGAATAAAATAAATAAAGCCACTGCAATCAAAGCCAGTCATTGTATTACCACCAAACAAATAAGGGATGCCTTCTAATCGATGAGCAAAATCTATTAAGAACTGATAGGTAGTTTGACTACTTGCCGAGATAGCAGGAGAAACATTAGGGACTCCTAACTGATAATCTTTCTGTACAACCGGCTTTTCCTTTTCTACTGGCTTCTTGACTACAGGAGTGGATGTTTTTGGTTTTTGAACTACAAGCTTCTGCTTGATTGAAAGGTTGTCCTTCTTTAGCTTATTCCAATTCTTCAGGTCTTGAACAGTTACCTTATGAATCTTTGCTATTTTTGATAGCGTATCGCCTTTTTTTACTTCATAAACTGTATTAGCATGAACTTCTCCCGAAAAAGCAAATAATAGAATGAAGACAAACAGTACTTTTTTCACAATACTTTTCTCCCCCTTTCTCTTTATTATCGGCTAAAAAGGCAGAATTGTGAAGACAATGTCGAAATATTGCCTGGGAAATAAAAAATCTAGCAAATTCTCAGAGAATATGTCATGATAATAAATGAATGAGCATTCATATTTTAAAGGGGATGAAGAAATGAATGAAACATGGCAATTAATCGAAAAGACAATGAACGAGAACAATGCACCAATTCAGAACCAAAATGTTCGCTATGAGTTCAACCTGACTGGTGATGAACCATCCGTTAAACAGCTTGTATTAGCTGACGGGCTTGCAACTGTGACAGATGATACATCTGAAAAAGCAGACTGCAAATTGACGATGAGTTCCAAAGACTTCATCAAGCTGATCAATGGGGATCTAAATGCGACGGCTGCATTTATGTTTGGCAAGCTGAAGGTGGATGGAAGTATGGGGTTAGCATTGAAATTGGAAGGTCTGTTAAAGCAGTATCAATTTAAGAGTTAGTAATTCAACATTAGAAAGAAGAAAGGCTTGTGAGAAAAAGAAACTACTTTCTCACAAGCCTTTCTATGACTTAGTTTTTTGTATCGTAGAATGTCCCATCTTTTGTAACATTACTATAGGGATTAACATAGTTTTTTATATTACTTTTTTTCGCCTTAGCGTCGTGAAGGTTCTTTTTTATTTCATTGTTGAATATGACTAGGCTCTTCTGAAGACTTTCTTCCATTGCTATAAGTTCTTTACCAAGGGTTTCTTCCTCCGCAGTATACGGACTAGTTATTTGTGATTGTAATTGGTCACGGATATCTAAACACTTTTCAATATTAGCTATTGTCTCATCTCGACTTGCTTCGTCCGTCTGCTGTGTGAGTTTCAAAAGAGTCTCAGACACTTCACGCCAAACTTTCATTGCTGGTCGAATCATATTTCCTTTACTTCCCCGTATTGTTTTTGACGGTTAATTTGGATAACTTGCTTCCATGTATCGCGAAAATCAGTAATGATTGCAGCTGCTTCATCGAACATCTTACCATCTTTTTTGATGTTTCCTTCTATAAGGCGATTATTTACAAATTCATATAGTGTAAGCATATTTTGAGATACCGGATAAGAAGTATCTAATGTAAGCATCAACTCAGTTACGATTGCCTGAGCCTTTTGAGAAGATAAATTCATCTCTTGGATATTATTATTTTCAAGTGAACTTTTAGCCTTGTGGATAAATTTCAGGCAACCGTTGTACAGCATAAGTGTTAGTTCGCCAGGCGTCGATGTATTTATTGAGTTATTCTGATACGTTGCATATGGATTATTAGCAGCCATTAAAATCTCTCCTTTTTGTTGCCACTTTTATCAAGCGCCTCCACCAAGAGCATTCATCAAGTTAGCAGATTGTGCATTTGCACGTTGAATCGCATTTTCCATAGCCGTAAACTGTTTCCAATAACGTTCTTCCATTACTTTTAAGCGATCTTGGAACCTATCCATCTGCTTATTCATTTCTTTTAAATTTCGTCCTAAAGTAAATGAGTCTTCCGTGGAACTAGCACTTCCCGCTCGTTTATGAATTTCTTTATAACTACTCTCTGCAATAGCTCTTAGACGAACTGCAAATCCTTGCTCGCCAGTTGGACTACCTGGAGACACTGTAGCGCCAGATTGCGCGAATAGTTTTTGAACTTTGTCCGGATCAGTGTTAATGGCTTCCTTCAACTTTGTCTCATTAACAACTAGTTTACCATTATCTTGCCAAGCATATTGACCACCAGGGGTCGCAATGCCAATATCTTTCAGTGAACCTTGATCTTTAACGGAACCCATAAGTGCAGATCGCATCTGTGTTATCATGCCTGAAATAACTGGATCGTTTCTTAGCAAACCGCTTTTTGCTTTTTCTTCCCATAATTCAACTTCTTTTTCTGACATTTCAGCCTTTTCTTCCGCTGAAAGTGGGTGAAAATCTCGATAATTTTTTTCTTTAACTAGGCCATTCAACTCATCTATCAATTTATTATAGTCATCTACAAACTTAACGATATTTTCAAAAACAGCATCTGTGTCTGGCTTCGAACTGAAGTTTATATCAGTATTATTTGCTGCTTTCAGGGTAAACTCATATCCGTTGACAACAACCGTATTTGCTGAACTTTCCATTCTAAGACCATTTACAGTATATATCGCTACTTGCCCCTTATTGGCAGTCTCAACAGATTTTCCGAACAAACCTAATCTTTGGGCAATGTTCCCATCACTAGAAACAACGATTTCACTGCTGCCATTTGCATTAGCGCCTCCATTTTTTGTAGATAGCGCAATTTGACCAGAATTGGCATCATAAAAAGCATTAACCCCTGTTTGTTTCGTAATCTTATCCATTACGTTCTGAATGGTATCTGTTGAAGCAATAGTAACTTCTTTTTCCTGCATTACTCCGTTTTCATCTATGGCACTTATTTTCATGTTCGTTCCCGTAATTCCTAGATCTGCCATAGTAGTAGTTGCCGGTTTACCGGCTCCTCCTGCTATTACGTCACTCTGCATCGTTGAATTTTTGGCTAACTGTTCTATTTTAATTGTTCCCGAAAAATCGCTCGTCGAGTTTTTGTTTTTAACGGAAACATCATTTGGTGCAGAACTTTCCGTGATTTTCGCACTAAACTTGGTTGAAAGTACCATATTGTTGAAAATATTATCACTGAACTCTTTTACTTTTCTATTTACAGCACGATAACTGTCTAGTTGCCACTGAAGCGTTTGTTTCTTCTGTGTAACCTTCGTAAGTGGGATTCTTTGTACTTTCATTAAATCGTTAATAATTGAGTCTGTATCTATTCCAGATGCTAAACCACCAATTTTCACAAACGGTCACTCCTTCCTTATATTTTGTGATTGACAAACAAGCCATTGAACTCCCGCATTGCAGCATGAGCATCCATCAATTTTTTTGAAGGAATCTCTTTAATAACTTCATGTGTTTTGGGATCGACGATTGTAACATAATATTCATTCAATTTTTCATGAAACTCAAATCGAAGCTCTGAATTAGAACCTTTCAAGAATTTATTCATGCTTTCCATTATTTCCTTTGCCTGTTCGGCAGGTAACTGATTCCCATCGTTAACCTTTTCAATGGTTCCGTTCACTATTTTTTGGAATTCTTCAACCATGACATCCTTGTCAGGTCCTTTAGGATCCAATTTTATACTCCCTTGCATCGATACCCCATTGCGTTCAATATTATTTACCATTTCCCATACCTCCTTGTATTTGAGAGCACTCACATACAAATTATATCGGCTATCCAAAAAAGAAGTTAAGATATAAGTGTTAGAACTTTATTACGTTAAATCACAAATTTGGTTTGGACTGAAGAGTTCAGAAAGCCGAATATCTACATCCTAAACTTTTGAAACTTTAATTTATTTTTTTAAAATAACAGCATTACAACTTTTCTGAATACTACTTTTAAAAATTTTTTATTTAAATTATTTTATCTTTACAATTAGAATAGAAAACGAAATACTTAATACTTTGGAATTACCAAGCATTTAAGCCTCCATCTACAATGATGTTCTGTCCAGTTACATAACTTGATGCATCAGATGCTAAATAAATAAGTGCACCTACCATTTCCTCAGGTTGTGACATCCGTCCCAATGGTATACGAGAGCTATATTTATCCTTGAAAGTATCGTTCTGTCCACTTTCTACCCCGCCAGGAGTAATCGCATTAACTCGAATACCTTCCTGCGCCCAATAGGTGGCAAGATATTTAGTCAGCCCTATAACTCCTGCTTTGGAAGCTGAATAAATAGCAGGAGAGTTAATTTGGCGTTCTAAGTAATACGAGCCTTCATATATTCGTTGATCTGGGGCCATTACACCATATATAGATGAAGTCTGTATAATAGAGCCACCTATTCCCTGTTCCCTCATAACTTTACCAACATGCTTGGCCACAAGAAACATTCCATCTAAGTTTGTTCCCATGATTTCTTTCCATTGATCAAGCTTGTAATCTTCAAAGTCAGCAAAAAAAGCATCTAAATCATTTGATTTTCCGGCAGCATTATTATGTAGGATATGAATTTTACCAAATTCGTTTTGAACTGATTCAACCATTTTCTTTACTGATGACTCAGATGCAACATCACATTCAAAAGCAATAGCTTTTACACCAAAACGTTCTGTAATAAATTTTGCAATATCTTTGGCTGCTTCCAAATTGATATCTACCACTGCAATGTTTGCTCCAGCATCTGCCAAACCTGAACAAAAGTGTCTACCTAATATACCAGCACCACCAGTTATAATAGCGTTTTTCCCATTCAACATAAACTTCTCAATATAAGATTGAGGCATTATATTTCCCCTCTTTTCATTGCCAAAAAAGAAACAAACTCAAAATCAAGTTCAGTATCAATATCTACTGATCGTTCCTCAGGCATTTCATACAACATAGTTTTTGACTGAAATACAGATGTTGAACTCAACAGAATTTCTCTTTTCCAAATATAAATAGAGGCATTCATATCATAACATTTAGGAGCTTCTTGTCTGCGTACAATTACTTTATCAAGCTTCTTAGACAAATCAGCATACCCTTCTTCGTTTACTTCAACCAGATTAAAGTATGGGCTCTTTCTAGATGGTGTACCTGTAATTAAATTTTCTACATCTAAGTTATCTTCAAATAATTGAACTGATTGTATAATATCCTCTACTATTCTTAATGGTGCTGTAGCATCCAAATCTACAATAACTTCAAATTGTTTACCCATTCTCTTTTCCACGGTTAATAAACAATGCTGAATCACCGGTATTTTTGCAGCTTGATCAGTTGCAAGTTCAACGGGCCTTTCAACCAATATATCGGCACCAAATTGCTTAGCGATTGCTAATATTTCATCACTATCACTGCTCACCGCTATCGTATCAAACAAACCACTTTTTTTTGCCTGTTCAATGCTGTGTGCAATTAAAGGTTTCCCTACTAATAATTTTATATTTTTATTCTTTACACCCTTTGAGCCACCTCTTGCACAAATAGTACAAATTCTACTCATTCGACACCCACACTTTCTCTTTTGAAGCTTGCTGAGCTTTCTCAATCATTTTAATAACACGTAAACCATTTTTATAGTTGCATAAAAACTTCTCTTCATCATTTAAAATAGCTAAATGCTGTTTTTTATAAGTATCATTTTTTTCGATATTAAATTGAATTAATTCTTCATTTATTTGCAAAGTATTCTGAATGAAGTCAGCTTTATATGTAAATTTATCTGTGTTTATTATCAACATTCGTTGCACTATATGGTCCAAGTAATTCATGTGAAGCGTAATCTGTGATACTTGTTTGGTATGATAAATTAGAGAAAAATGATCATCAGAATCGATTTCTAGATGACTTAACTTGCCACCCAGGGATGTCATTTCCTCCCATTCACCAAAAAGGAAATGTAGATAATCAAGTTCATGACTTAAGTCCCGAAGAACCCCCCCGCCCTTTGATACGCTAGCAGAATATGATTCTGTATAATCGGTGCCAGGTCTCCAAGATGGCAAGTATTGACCAACATAGCATAACACTGATATGATATTTGAATTTTTTAATTCATTAAAAAGTGTTTGCACCAATGGGTGAAAACGTATATTATAGCCAACATACAACTTAGCAAAATCTAAATCAATATTTATAAGATTCGGAAACAGCGGTTTTTCTACTAGTATTTTTTGTGTATACCCGAAATTCCTTAGTTGATTTATTGTCATTTCATGCTCGCTAGTCTCATTAGCTATCACTATATAACTTGGTTTCTCTATTAGCAAAGCTTCATTAAGATTGTTGTAAAAACAATCGTAATCTATCTTTCTCCGAGAGACCACTGCTACATGATGCCCTAGTTCTTTCAATACCTTAGTATGCCTTTTACCAATTGACCCGTAACCAATAACAAGACATTTATATTTCTTCATTTTTTAGCCTACCATATTGAAAACTTTTACTGTAATCCATGTTTGCCTTCTCATAATCATCTAAACGACCTATATCGAGCCAGTATTCTCTCAATGGAAATGCCGATACTTTGTTTTGTTCATTCATCAGCTTTTTTAATAGCTCTGGCATATCATAAAAATCTCCATTAGGGATATATTCCAATGCAACAGGATTTAATACATAGATACCTGCATTCACAAAGCTTTTGTGTATTGGCTTTTCTACAATTGATTGCAACTGATGATTGTCCGTCTCAATAACTCCATATGGAATCTGATACTCATATTCACGTACACACATTGTTGCAGTCGCATTTGTTTCTTTATGAAAATTTAAAAGCTGTTCAAAATTAATCTTAGTCAACAAATCTCCATTCATCACGAAGAAAGGCTGAGTTGGTTTTTCAGATAATAAAGAAAGAGCGCCCGCTGTACCTAATCTTTTTGATTCCTCAATGTACTCGATATTTACACCTAGATGGGTTCCATCTTGAAAATAATCAATAATCATTTCTTTTTTATAGTTAACTGAAAAGACAAAATTCGTAAAACCATGGGCTTTAAAACTTTCAATTATCGTTTCTACAATTGGTTTATTTCCTACATGTAACATTGGTTTAGGGATTGAATCTGTTAGCGGACGAAGCCTTGTACCGAGCCCTCCAACCATCAAAACTACTTTATTAGCTTTATTTGAAATCAATTCCAAATCATCAGAAAATACTATATATTTTAGTAGATTGTTATTTGAAACTAGCGGCAATTGCTTTAGTTTTCTTTCCCGCATTCTTTTTTTATAATAAAATGAATTGTTCCCTTCTCTTTCACAAATTGGAGAAGTATTCATCACTTCACTTATTGCGGCGTCCAGTGGGAGACCTTTTAATATCCCACGCCGAATATCACCGTCAGTTACCGTCCCCAGCAAAATCATATTCCTGTCGACAACAGCTGCAAATTGCATAGTAGTCGCATCAATTATTTTCATCGCTTCTAGTATTGTTGTTTGAGGTTTTATGAGAACGTCTTTCCAACTTTTCATTTTTTACACTTCCTTTGCTGGAACTCCATAGGCAATTTTCTTATCCCCGATATTTTTTATAACGACTGACCCTGCTCCCACTATGGTTTCATTTCCTATGTTAATCCCTTGAATAATTGAGGAGCCTACACCGATTAGAGAACCTTCACCGATTATAACTCCACCAGATAAGGTTGAATTAGGAGCTATATGGACATGCTTTCCAATTTCAACGTCATGTTCAACAATAGAACCTGTATTAATGATTGTGTTGCTTCCAATAATCGCATTTGTTTGGACAATTGCCCCCGCCATAATTTGAATCCCTTGTCCTATTTGTACTGAGGGAGAAATAATAGCAGTCGAGTGTATGACATTTGCAAATACATATCCTTTTGAACTAAATCTTTCAAAAATTGATTTGCGTAATGGAGAGATATTAATCAAACCTAACCCTAAAACAAGTTCCACCATTTCAGAGGGATAGTTAACAATAACATCATCTGTACCTAAGTAAGGTAAATTGAAAAAGGACTTACTTTCTTGAGGTGCAGTATAACCAATTATTTTTCTTTGCTGAGCCATTAATATTTCTGCCAAAACACTTGCATGACCACCATCACCAATAATTATTATTTGTTTATTCATCGATTAGCTCATCTACTTCATAAGATTTCTTCGCAACTTTTCCAATTAACGTCCAGTACTTTGAAGGAGGCATCCCATTACCAGGGCGTTTAATTGCTAGATGGCTTTCTGTAAATATTTCACCCTCAGCTATCTTTACCTTCGCTACAATACTCTTCCTAGCTGCTTGGCGATTTTCATATTCAATGGAGGTCGGTATTTTCTCTCCTGTGCCAAGGGATTTTTCAATCGCTCTAACCCCTGCAACCATTTCTTTTAAATCTGTTGGTTCCAAGGAAGCTAAATGATCTGGTCCCGGCAAACTTTGATCTAACGTAAAATGTTTCTCAATTACCTCTGCTCCAAGAGCTACTGCCGCAATCGGAACTGTAATACCCTGGGAATGATCAGAAAAGCCAATTGGCAAGTGTAACTCCCTTTTCATCTTAATCATTGCATTTAAATTGATTGTTTCGAAAGGGGCAGGATATTCAGTTGTACAATGCAGAACAGTTACATATTCTTTCAATATTAATTTTGCTTCTAGAGTTTGATAGAATTCCCTAACCTGATCGATATCCACCTTCTGCTCTGGAAAAGTTAAACCGTAGGCTATGTATGACAATGCTTCATGAATATCTTCCATTGTCGTCATTCCCGTTGACAGAATCATTGGCTTCTTCTTTGTAGCAATATAATGAATAAAAGGACTATTCGTTACTTCACCGGAAGGTATTTTAAACTTGCTCATTCCAATATCATTCAATAAAAAATCGACACTTTCCATATCAAAAGGCGTCGACAAAAATTCAATCTGATGAGCATCACAATATAATTTAAGTTCCACAAATTCCTTGTAAGATAACTCTAGCTTTTTCAACATCTCAAATTGGGAAGTAGCTTCACCTAAATTATTCACTTGATAATTAGCTTGTTTTGCAGAATGGGTTACTAAGTTTTCAGCTTTGAATGTTTGAAACTTTACTGCATCAGCGCCAGCTATCTTTGCAACATCTACTAATTGTTTTGCCATTTCAAATGAACCATTATGATTAACACCGGCTTCGGCAATAATATATGTTTGATTGCTCATAAGTCATAAAACTCCTTTCGCTTAAGCTCAGAAGGTAAGGTTTTTATTTGCTTGATAATCTTTTTAGATACATTTCCATCTCCAAATATCTGATCATAAGGACCTTGATATTTCTGGGCAGTTTCTATCGCTTCCAAAATGGAAAGCTTGTCCATAGAGGTATGTATAACTGAAGATGGACATTCTCTACCCGATTGGCGACTGCCACAATTTACAGTTGGAGTATGCAAGTAAGGTACCTCAATAAGTCCACTAGATGAGTTACCAATAACAAGCCTTGCGTGTTTAACAGCACTTAAGTATCGCAGTTGTCCCAGTGACTCGAAAAGAAAAGCATTTGTATTTTTTAAAACAAATTGCTCAATTGCATCATTGATTGTCCTCCCACCGTTATCCGCATTTGCTTTTGTGAAAATAAGCTGTACATGTGAGTATCGTTCTAAAGCAGCTAGAAGTTGATAGATCCCATTTGTATCACCATTTGTTTCAGGGTGATAGGTAATTAAAAAGTAAGGAATACTGGAGTCGAGCTCTAGTTCAGCACATAATTCTGCTTTGGATAGTAACGGTATTTTTAAAATACTTTCTATTCCAAGAGCCCCAACATTCCAAACATGTTCAGGTTGTTCTCCAAGTTGGATGACCCGCTTACGGTGTGTTTCTGTACTGACAAAATGCCAGCTTGCCATTTTCGTAATAGAATGACGAATGGCGTCATCGTATGCCCCGAAAGTTAATTCCCCTCCATGCAAATGAACAATCGGCATTTGCATGATCAGTGCTGTTTGCGCAGCCGCCAGCATTTCAAATCGATCACCAAGAATAATAAGGCTATCAGGATTTAATCGTTGGAATGAGTCAGCAAACCCAATGGTTGCTAGTCCCATTGATTTTGTCACACCTATCTTTGTATCTGACGATAAAAGCATTTCCACCTTTTCATCAATCCTAAATCCATCTTCTTCAATTTGTTTATATGTTAAGCCAAATTCTGGTGATAAATGCATTCCTGTTGCAACTATTTGTAATTCCAACTCTTCATCCTGTTGAATTTCCTTCATAAGCCAGTAGAGCAGCCCGTATTCAGCTCTCGTTCCGGTAACAACACATATTTTTCGACGCAATTATTTCACTTCACTTCCAAAGGTGTACTCGGGATATTAATCAATGAATTTTTCAATCGTTTCGTTACAGTTAAGTCAGCTTTTGGCATTTGTTGAAATTGGACTAACTCATCCATCGGTGTCCATATCGGTCGGGACATGACACCATTTTCATTTAAATATTCCAAGATAACATCACGGTTTAAAGTTTCTTCTAATATTAAAGATTGTAACCAATAGTTTCCTTTTGCGTGAATTGGTTCTTTAAATAGGGTTACACCATCTAAACTCTTAATAAAATCCTCATAAACCAGGGTTAATTGTCTCTTTTGTTCAATAAATGCTGGCATTTTTTGTAGCTGCGCACAACCTATCGCTGCATTAATGTTTGGCATTCTATAATTATAGCCAATTTCATCATGCTCATATGCCCAGCGATGCGGCACCTTCGCCGTTGTCGTTAAATGTTTCGCATAATCGGCTAATTGATCATTATTTGTTAAGATAGCACCACCGCCACCTGTAGTCAGTATCTTATTTCCATTAAAGCTGATCGCACTGACACTTCCAAATCCACCTGTATGTTTTCCTTTATAATAGGAACCTAGTGACTCAGCAGCATCTTCTACAAGCACCAAATTATATCGCTCACATAACTCAATTAAAGGATCTAAGTCTACAGGATGTCCGAATGTATGCATTGGTACAACAGCCCGTATTATTCGCCCGGATTGTTTATTGAAAAGTTGTCCATTTTTCATTACACCAATTTCTTTGATATGTTCTTCTAGCTTTATCGGGTCTAAACCTAATGTTTCCTTACTTACATCAACAAAATGCGGAATTGCCTGTAAATACGATGCTACATTTGCTGTCGCAACAAAAGTCAAGGCTGGCATAAATACCTCATCATTTGGTTTTACACCCGCTATCTTCAATGCAATGTGCAGAGCTGCCGTACCGTTCACTACCGCAACGGCTCGCTTCACTCCTGTATACTCAGCTAGTTCCTTTTCTAAACGGTCTACGTACTTACCGACCGAAGAAACCCATCCTGACTTAATACAATCAGTTACGTATTCAATCTCTTTCTCATTAAATGTCGGTTCATGAAGTGGAATAAACTCTTTTTTATACAGTTCTTTTATGGCGTTAACAAATGTACCCCAGTGCTGGTTCATATATTATACACATCCGTTTTGTAAGAGGCTAAATTCTTTGCATCTGTAAACCATTTCACTGTTTCCTCTAAGCCTCTTCGTAAGCCAGATTTCCCACCGTAGTTAGGTTCCCATCCAAGTATCTCTTTTGCTTTTTGATTATCTGCCCACAAACGTTCAACTTCGCTTTTGTCAGGACGAATACGTTGCTCATCTGTTTCAATACTCAATTTGACCCCCATAATATCTGCAATCATTTCTGCTGTTTCCCCTATGGAAATCTCGTAATTTGATCCTATATTAATAACTTCTCCGTTCGACTTGTCGCTATTCATAATAGAGATAAAACCATTAACAGTATCTTTAACAAAATTAAAATCCCGTGTAGGGCTTACTGCACCAAGCTTGATACTTGTCTTTCCGGCTGCTAGCTGACTAATAATTGTTGGTATAACAGCACGTGCAGATTGACGAGGACCATATGTATTGAATGGTCGAATGATGGAAACCGGCGTATCAAATGATTTATGAAAGGATAATGCCATCTGGTCTGCCCCAATCTTAGAAGCAGAGTACGGAGATTGGCCCTGAAGAGGATGATTTTCATCAATAGGTACATATTGGGCAGTTCCATATACTTCACTCGTAGATGTATGTACAACTTTTTCAATATTTAACTCACGAGCTGCCTGAACTACATTTAATGTTCCTTTTATATTCGTATCCACATACGTATCTGGAGAATGATAAGAATATGGAATTGCAATTAAAGCTGCTAGATTTAGTACATGCGTACATCCTTTCATTGCTTCCTTAACACCGTGTGGATCACGAATATCTCCAGAAAATATATCTAAGTTCCTTTTTATCTCATTTGAAGAGTGGTCGAGCCATCCCCACGAATTAAACGAATTATAGTAAACAAAAGCACGTACATCGTACCCCTGTTGTATAAGCTCTTCAGTAAGATGGGAGCCAATGAAACCATCTGCCCCCGTTACTAATACCTTTTTATTTGTCACCTTAACTTCTACCTCCTATTACTATTGATGTGAAATTAATTATCTTTTATTATATCTTTTTGAAAATTCAGTTCTAATTACCCTATTTAACTCCATGATATAAAATACCTAAACATTCAGTTTTTCCTGTCGATAAAAGAAAGGAAATATACTTTAAATAGGAAGGAATGAAATACATGAAGTTCTTAAAAAGTTTAAAAGTATTTTTAATCGCTATCCTTATTATCGGCATAGCTACTCCACTTTCAACAGAAGCAGCAACTGTGAAAAGTGGCGATTTAATGAAAATTAATAAGACAGTCAGCACAGACACCCTTGTAAAAGGGGAAATTGCTGAGGTAACACTAACTGTAAAGGGGACTCCACAAGATTCTACATTTGTGAAACCAAATGACGTTATCTTAATTATAGATAAGTCCGGAAGCATGCAATCAGATAATAGACTTAATGCAGCCAAACAAGCTGCGAAAGAGTTTATCGATTTGATGGATTTAACGACGCATGAACTTGGAATAGTTGACTTCAGTGATCGTGCATCTTCTTTTCCATTATCTACTGACAAAGATGCTGCGAAAACGTATGTTGATACCATTCAACTTGGTGGAGGCACAAATACAAGTGATGCAATCAGAACAGCTACAACAATGCTAGCAAATAAACGTTCTGAAGCACAACCGACCATCGTTATTATGACGGATGGAGAAGCCAACAATTCAACTGATGCTTTAGCTGCTGCGAAAGCTGCGAAGGATGCTGGTATCACATTCTATTCAATTGCTTTACTAGGACCAAACGAAAATCCTGATACTAGCGCACCTAACAAATTACTAAAAGAAATGGCATCTTCCTACGATCACCATCATTTCGTATTAGGTTCAGTAGGACTTTCTGATGTCTACAGAGCAATTGTAGAAGAAATTGGTCTTGCAAGTGCTTATAATGTAACAATCACTGATACAATTTCTCCTGAGTTTGAATTGGTTCCGGGCTCATATGATCATCATATCCCTAGACCTACCGTAAATGGTAACACAATCTCATGGTTTATCTCAGAATTAAAAACAGACGAGCTAAGCTTTACTTACCAAATTCGAGCAAAAGATAGCGCTACTGCAGGTAAATATACCTTAGCACAAACATCTTCAACCTTTGAAATCGGAGATGGTTCTACTTACTCCTTAAACACAACAAATCCAATTGTTGAAATTAAAAATCACGCACCAATTATTACAAGTATCGAAGAAGATAAAGGTCTTACAACAGGTGGAGAAACTGTTACGATAACTGGACAAAACTTCTTACCTGGTGTGAAAGTATATTTCGGAGCAACTTTAGGAACTGTTGTATCAGCTACTGATAGTGAGATTGTTGTTACTACTCCTGTTGGTAAACAAGGAGCAGTAGAGGTAAAAGTTGAAAATCCAGATCGTCAATCTGCAATTGGCAGCTTTAGTTATTATGCAGAACCAACAATTACCTCTATTTCTCCTAATGAAGGGCCTATAGAAGGTGGTACTAGCGTAATTGTTACTGGTACAAATTATCTAAAAGGTGCAGTTGTATACTTTAATGGTATTCAAGCTGAAACTACTTTTGTTAATACAGGCGTGATACGGGCAACCGCACCTCTTGCCGAAAAAAGTGGTTTAGTTACTATAAAAGTCGTAAACCCTGATAATACTAACGTAGAATTAAATGATGCTTATAATTACCTTGTCCCACCACCACCACCTGAGGTGGAGCTATTATCTTTATCAACAACCAGCGGACAGCTTATTGGTGGAGATTCTATAATACTAACTGGCAAAAATTTCGAACAAGGTATAAAAGCTTATTTTGGTGATACAGAAGCTATTGTTTCTGCTTATATATCAACGACTTCCATACGGGTTACCGTTCCTGAAGGAGTAATTCCAGGCCTTGTATCTGTAAAAGTAGTTAATCCAAGTAATTCAACAGCTGAACTTTCAAATGCTTATGAATATTTAACACCACCACCAAAGCCTGCAGTTGAATTAGAACGTTTATCTGCCCCTTCAGGTGAGATGGCTGGTAAAAACTCTATTATTGTATATGGTAAAAATTTCGAAAAAGGAATTAAAATCTATTTCGCAGACCAGGAGGCAATTGGCACTACTTTCCTAAGCTCTACTAGTGTTCGAGTGACCGTCCCAGAGGCTCTTACCCCTGGATTTGTAACAATTAAAGCAGAAAATCCTGATGGTGCTACAGCCGAGTTAATAAACGGTTATGAGTACCTGGCACCACCACCGATGCCTGTTCCAGAAATAACATCATTGTCTGAAAATTCTATTCTTACTGGTACAACAAAACAAATTATTATTTATGGAAAAAACTTATCTCCATCTTCAAAAGTCTTTTTCGGGAACCAAGAATCACCATCAGTAACTTATTTATCAACTACTAAGTTACGTGCATCAGTTCCCATAAGTTTAACATCTGGAATCGTTGATGTTAAAGTAGCAAATGATGAAGGTAAATTCGGATTACTTTCAAATGGATTCACTTATACAGAACCAGTGTTAGATCCATCACCAATTATAACCGTTCTTTCAAATTCAACGGGCTCATTCCAAGGAAATGAAACAATCACTATATTCGGGAATAATTTCCAAAAATACGCAAAAGTATATTTTGGTAACAAGTTAGCACGTGTTGTTTCGGTTACTGATACGGAAATAGTAGTTATTACACCAGCAGTTGAGGTTAAAGGCCTTACCCCTGTAAAAGTGGTTAATCCAGATAATCAAGAATACACATTACAAGATGGCTATTTATACGAAGGTATTAAGCCAACTATCACAAGTTTGTCACCCAATAACGGTGCCTCAAAGGGTGGTTATGCTGTCTTAATCTATGGAAGTAATTTTACAGCTAAAAGCATGAAAGTAACTGTTGGTGGTAAGGAAGTAGCTTACACTTATTTTAATACAGGTAGAATTAGAATAATTATTCCAGCCGGAACTCCAGGGATAGTAGATATTACTGTGGATGTTGATGGCGAATCAGCTACAACACAGTTTACGTATAACTAAATGATATACAAAAATGCCTCCTTGATGATAGTAAATACTACTTCAGGGGGCATTTTCAGAAAAAAGCTGTATCTAAATTCACTAACCTATAAGGTGTATTATTACGCTAAGTATAAGTACACGTGTGTATTGCAAAATAAAAGTGCAGACTAGTGCAAAGAATTTGTACAGAGTCCTGCACTTTTTTTGGTGCATAAAAAAAGACTTGCCAGCCACCACAAGTCCCTCTACTGTTTTAGTTGTCGAATCTAAACGGGGAGGTAAGAAAGGATGCTAGCAATGTATGAAGTTATTTGTATAAAAACATTACGGAATGAAAAAGAGTTATCCATTTCTGAAATAGCCAAAACATTGAAAGTGAATTGGCGTACAGCAAAAAAATATGGAGATGGCGATCAGTTGCCACAAGAAAAAACTCATAAAAAAAAGATGATGTACGAGGAGGGATGGGGAGAGATCGTGATTGAATGGCTCGAAGAAGATTCGAAGCTAAAGAAAAAACTACATCGTACAAAAAGAAAATACACGATGATTTAGGAAAAATGGGATTCATAGGATTAGCACTGGAATTCCGTACAATCAGACTTTTCTTGATTGCACGGTCATATGTATTTGATTGTCTGCTTGAAGCAAGGTAAAGCGATTGTACAAAGACCATAGAAGAAACTCAATAAGGACTGTTGAGAGGAAAGCCACGATGAGACCTTAACTTGTGTGATTAAGGTAGCCCGCGTTTTGAGTTGATCCGCTACTTCATCTTCACCATAGCCAGTGATTAATTGTTTTTTTGACTAAGAAACGTCCATTTGGACTAATACAAAAAAACGCTAATCTAATGGATAGCATTAGCTGGCGATTGAAATATGAATCGTTTGCGGTAATCTTATCAATAGAAGTAACTACATTTTGATTAGTTCTTGGTCGATTTTAACTTATCAGAAATTGATTGGATTTTTTTGCATTTTAAAGGTGAAAAAAATCCAATCAAAAAAACAGGCTCACAGTATTTGTTACGAGATCTTGAGTTGTTTGATGAATAACTAGGATTAATATTGTATGAGTACCTCGATTGTAATCATATATATACTATTTATCTTTTCAATCTTTTATCTTTCAATAATCCTTCACTAAAACTAAAAATTATCGAATAAAATCTCTCAAGTTCTTTAATTATTTCCAAATAATCTTTACTCATATAACTCTTTTTATTATCCATTAATTTAAATGTATTCGTAATTCTTTTAAACAAAAAGGTGAGATACGATAATAAAACATTATCTAGTACCTTATTTGCTGTTATTTTTCTATACTCTTTTAATATTTTTTCCATATCTTTTGATGTAGCTACCCCCATTTTTAAGAACTTATTCAAATTAGTCAGTGCAACTTTCACTTCTTGTTTTAATGAGTGCAATTCTTGAACAAACTCCTTAAAGAATATTTCGGTATCAATATGCGGCAGAACTCTATCATCTATTGGAATAACTATCTGTTTCTTTTTACTTGGCGCAATCTTATTCTCTTTAATTAAGCTAACACCTTCAATTTTAGCACCCTTTTCAGAAAGGTTGTAAAGCTTTAAATCCTTTCTTAAAGTTTTAATGATATATTCAAATGTCTCCAAAAATATTTTTAGTGATTGTGTCGTACCTACCTGATTTCCTTGATTGTCCTCTACAGTAAGCTCTTCTCTTACATTTTTCGAACCCTCATGTTGCTTAATACCTTCTGCATAATAATTACCATCTATAAGTGCCAAGTCTTGGCCAACAAAGTATACTTCCGAAAAACCTAAATAATTTATTACTTGTAATGTAAAAACCGCAACACTAGGTGATGCTTTTTCAAAACTAAATAAATTTGGAAACACTGGAGAGGTAACATGATCTGCAGTTGACTTGACAGCGATTAATTGCCCTTTATGATTGCTTTGAATTTGTGAATTCGAAATTGTTTCATATATAAGTGCCCCATTATAATCCAACCCTCTAAAATGGGTTTCATAGTTAACTGTTGATGAATCTATACTTAAAGTATAATCAGGCTCAATATTGTTTGCTAGTAATGCACGCAACGAGGGACCTAGTGCAAATAGATGAAATCCCTCCTGATTAGCTTTAATAAAATCCATATGAGTATTTAGTGACGGACCAGAAGCGATTAGTAATGCTCGTTCTCCTTTAAACTTTCCTTGTAATTCTTTTAAACTTATCGAATTTACGATAGAATCTTTATTTGAAATCGGTTCTAATATCCAATCTATCGCAAACTTCATTTCCGTATTATTTATTACTTGCTTAGTCTCAATACCTTCATTAATTACTTGCAAAATTTCTCTGATTTTTAATTCATTTAATTTCATATAGTTAGGATGGAATTGAATTGTAACCCCTACCCCTATTAACTTTGTTAAAAAATCTGCAAATAAAATAGAAGTTAAATTATCTGCATAGACAAAAGATATTTTTTTTGTAGTCGAAAGTATTTTTTTATGGACTTCAGAAAGTTCTATTTCACTAAAAGGTTCTATAAAAAGAAAGTGTATATTTTGTTTATATATTTCATTATCAACCAGTTTTTCTAACAATTTTCCATTACCAAATCCAATAAAGATAACAAAAGTTTTTTTGGTGTCTGTTAACTTCTTTAAAAATCTGTCTATTTCTTTGTCAGGAGAATACAATGAATTCAATGGTATTTTTTTGTTATCCGTTTCGTAAATATAAACTTTTTCGTTAGAATTTGTCAGATCAGTACTAATTTTATATACCATTCTACATTACCTCATTTGTCTCTTCTAAAATTCGGTTTAAAATTGGTAGTAATTCATATTCTAAAATATCCAAAATGTATTCGTCATTTCCCACTTCTGCTTGTTCGAAGGTTTTTTTAGTAATATTATTAATCTGTTGTTGCGGAACCATTTCTTTTTGTAAAAAATTTTCCACTGCTGAGAACTCTATTAGCGCCTCAACTACTTGTATAAAATTGTTTAACACAGAAGAAAAATTTTCAGATTCACGAGTACCTTCTATGTATTGTTCAACTTTTAGTATATAATTATGTAACTCTTCTTTAAATCCTCTTAACAATATAGAGGTACTTATTGCTTTTAACTTAATCTCTTTAGAATTCCTTAAAATTAGTACTGATAGTTCTTGTTGTGCCATTGGCTCATCATTATCATTTACAATAATCAACTTTTTTTTATTCAAATAACTCTTAAGATGCTCTGCAACTATTTCAGGCATTGTCTCTTCGGTCACCAGATTACCATTTACATATATCATAATATTATCTCTCCAATCTAAAAAATAGATAGCCATTGATGGCTACCTATTTTCAGTAGTTTATTTATTAACGAAGTAATTGAAGAACACCTTGTGGTTGTTGGTTAGCTTGTGCAAGCATAGCTTGAGAAGCTTGTGTTAGGATATTATTTTTTGTGAATTCCATCATTTCCTTCGCCATGTCAACATCACGAACACGTGATTCTGCAGCAGTTAGGTTTTCAGAAGATGTTCCTAAATTATTGATTGTGTGTTCAAGGCGATTTTGAATCGCTCCTAAGTTTGCTCTTTGTGCAGAAACCATACTAATAGCTCCATCAATTGTTTTAATTGCAGCAGTTGAAGCTGCATGGTCTGTTAATGCGACACCATCGACTCCTAGAGTGACGGTAGACATCTCATTAATTACCACTGAAATTGATTGACCTGAGTTAGCTCCAACTTGTAGTTTTAGGTCAGTAATATCGCCATTTAATAGTTTTTGTGTATTAAATTCTGTTGTTTCAGCAATACGATCAATTTCTTTTATTAGTTCGTCTACTTCTAATTGGACAGCAGCACGATCTTCTGCAGTATTTGTGTCGTTAGAACCCTGAACAGCTAATTCACGCATACGTTGAAGAATTGAATGTGTTTCGTTTAATGCACCTTCAGCTGTTTGAAGTAAAGAGATACCATCTTGTGCATTTTTAGAAGCCATGTCAAGTCCGCGAACTTGTGCACGCATTTTTTCAGAAATTGCTAATCCAGCAGCGTCATCACCAGCACGGTTAATACGAAGACCTGAAGATAATTTTTCGATGCTTTTAGAAGCAGCAGAGTTGTTTGTAGTTAATTGACGGTGCGTGTTAAGCGCAGCAATGTTGTGATTGATTCTCATAATAGTATTTCCTCCTTGAGTGTGTGTTTGGTTCACATCCATGTGAACCAGTTTTTTGTTTGTTAACAACTTTCAGGAATCGGCCGGTATTCCTTACTTGCTGCTTACAATAATATTATCGGATTTCCTATTAGTATGTTTAGCTTTTTTTAAAACTTTTAATTCTTTTTTTAAACTTTTAATTCTTTTTTGAAAGTTTATCAAAAAGATCATGATTCAGTTTATTGGCCTCTGTATTTGTTTCAGAAATGGTAAGAATAAGTTCACCACGTAAAATTTCCATCGACTTAGGTGCTTCAATTCCTATCCTAACCGTGTCGCCTTTCACTTCTAATACTCTAATTTCGATTTCCTCATCAATTTTTATAGTTTCATTTACTTTTCGTGATAACACAAGCATTGGTCACGCCTCCTCTTTTGTTAGAGATGGTTGTGAACCAATTACATGGCGTACAGAAAATCTATTATCATTTATAATCATTTGTTTCGCTTTTTTATTTGCAGCATGGAATACAATGGGTGCCTGTAAATTTATTGTTGAAGCTTCTAAAGGGTCTTTTAATGATAAAACCCCTAAAATGAATATATCATTTACATGATTTATATCCAGTAATTCTATTGTTGGTTCATCAATATCAAAAGAATAGTCTTCCACTAAAATATATGGATTTGCAACTATCAGTGCAATTTCACTAGCATTGATAGATTGGAGCACTTGAAGTACCGTGTTGCCTTCAATTGGTAGTAAAACAAATTCTTTTTCATCTTCAAAACCTGGAATCCCTTTTGGAAAATGCCAAAGTTGTTCAGAATTAAGCTGAATTTCACCAAAAAACTTTGTTTGGATGTGCATAGAATCGACTCCTTTATTATGTGTCTATCTTTAAACTATTCTATCATTTATAAAAAGACTTGTATTTAAACAAGTCTTTTATCTAAGTATTTACTTACCATTTAATATCAATATGAATGGAAGGCCATTGTTCCATCTCACCAGTCACTTTGCCAGGCGTATAATGATGGACTGGTTTTTGAACTGTAACTTCATTAACAGGTTTTTGTGGTTCCACATTGATATCAAGCGTTCCTGGTTGGATGGACATTTGAAGCTTCATCGGATTTGGAATAAATTTGATTCCCAATGATTTCATAGGGCGACTTCCATTCTCAATCGCTTGTTGCTTGATAGCATTATTTCCATTGGTAATATCCATTAGTTCTCTACCTTGTTTTGCTCGTCGTGCTATTCCTTCCATCCCACCTTGGATACCTTGTTGAGCAAATTCCTCTGTTCGTTTAAAAACACTTTTTAAATCCAAATCTGCTCGTACTTCTGTTGTATCAATAGAAAGCTCAGGCTTTGTCGTTGAGATTTCCAAAATGGCAGCAGGTTGTTGTTGTGAAAGAATGGCACGTGGTTGTTCTATTTCTTGTGTTCCTGGTGTAGATCTAAGACCTAGAATACCGCGTACAGTAGTAATTTGTAGTTGTGGGATATTCAATCATGTCACCTTCTAAAGAAAGACGTTTGGATTAAAATCCAAACGCCTTTTAAATTTTTTACTTTATATGAATAATTACCTCGAAACTTATCGAAGAAAATCTACAAGTGTTTGTTGAATAATTCGAGAACCTACTGATAATCCTGCACTATGAATAGATTCTTGGGTAATTAATTCTGTTATAGCCTTCTCGTATTCCACATCTTCATTATTGGAAAGTTGCTTTTGGATAATGACGTTTTGAGATGATAACCTATCGGTAACCATTTCAACTCGATTCATACGAGCACCTATCTGTGAACGTTCAGTCAATACTCTATTTATATTATTGTCTACCTCGGTAAGCATGCTGCTAATTTGCGTTCCGGTAGAGCCATTTGTAAGCAAATCGCTTAAATCATTCAACATGCTATTCATGCTTTGGAATGCATCAGCACCAGTAGAATTAACTTCTAGTTTTACCCCATCATTTACCTCAATGCTTACTTTCTCATTGACACCAGTTGCTATTAAAAATCCATCAGCATTATAGTCTGGTGCTGTTCCATTACTATTGTATAAAGGACTCAATGTCTTTGTTCCAGAAAAAATATGTTTATCGCCAACCTTTGTGTTAGACACATCCAAAATTTGCAATTTTAATTGTTCAATTTCTTGTGCTATTTTAGATCGATCGTCTGGTGTCTTTGAATCATTTGCAGCGTCAACAATTAATTCTCTCACTCGATGTAATGCAGATCCTACTTTATCTAACGCATCATCAGTTGAATCAAGCCAGTTATTTGCCTCATCCAAATTACGTTCATACTGCTCAATTTTATTTAGACTAGTTCGATAACCTATTCCTTTAATAGCCACAACTGGATCTTGTGAGGGTCTTGTAATCTTTTTACCGGTATTTAATTGATCTTGCAAAACTCCCATTTTGGAATAACTACTCGATAAATTTCGAAGCATATTATTCGAAAGCATAGATTGGGTTACTCGCATGAAATATCCCTCCTAATTATAGACCTACTCTACCCATACCATTAATTATTTTATCTAGAGTTTCATCTACTACAGTAATCATCCTAGCAGATGCATTATATGCTTGCTGAAACATAATCATATTCGTCATTTCTTCATCTAAGGAAACTGAACTTACAGATGCCCTGTTGTTCTCTATAGTAAGTTGTTTATTAGCTGTTGTTTTTTGCAAGCGGGCTGCCTGTTCCCCATCCACCCCAATTCTTCCTATAAGGGATTCATAAAATGTTTGAACAGATGCACCATTTATTAATGGAACAGATTTAACATCAGCTAATTTTAAGCTGTTTAAACCGTTTCCTTCTTGATTAATTAAAGTTGAAGCTGCAAGTAGATTTTCATTATCTCTGATATCCTGACGCACTTCCATATCCCCTGCACCTGTGCCTTGGAAGAAAAGTTGCCCATCTATACTTGGGATTATATTGTTTGGGTCTGTATTATCCGCTAATGTGAATCCTTCTGCATGTACTCTATTAAATTCATTCATAAAAGAGCTTGCCATACTATCAATATCACTTATTAAGCCCGGAAAATATCCAATGGCATTAGTTGACCCTGGTGTTGTATATCCATAAGAGCCGATAAGAGAAGCAAGTTTTCCTTCATTCTTATTAAAATCGGTAAATAATAAACTATCTCCCGCTGTCGCTGGAGCACCATTAAAGGTAAGCTGAGTGAATGGATCATTCGTTATATTTGTCATCGTAATATTATGAACTAACTCCGTTGATTCTTTTCCTTCCACCAGCTTAACTGTTGAGCCATCACTTTTCTTAATGCTCACAGTGACAGTTCCTTCTGCTATCGCCAGTGAATTACCACCAGTTTTTTCATAACTAATTTCAATCGGAAAATATTCGGATAGTTCGTCCAGTAAGTTGTCTCTTTCATCATATAAATCATTTGGCATATAACCATTTGGCTCTATTTTTTGTATATTTTCATTAATAGAAGCAATTTGTTTTAATAAAGAATTAATATCTTTTGTAGAAATATCAATTTCATTTTTTAAGTTTCCTTGGATATCGGTAAGCTGTTTATGAATATAATTAAAGGAATCAGCCACCGCAATACCTCGTTCAATCACAACTCTTCTAGTTCCTGCATTTTCTGGTCTTCCACTTAAGTCACCCAAAGAGCTCCAAAATAAATCCAAAGATTCATTTAATCCAAAATCTGATGGTTCTGACAATACATCTTCTACTTGCGTAATAACTTCTGACCTGGCATTCCAATACCCTAACGCATTAGATTCCTGTCTATATTGACGATCAATAAATTGATCACGTATACGCTGGATTGAATGAGCCTCTACTCCTGTTCCTATAAAACCTGGTACTTTTCCAGCATTTAAACCTATACCGGGAAACGGTAGAGTGGGCTGCATGTTTACTTTTTGTCTAGAATAGCCTAAGGTGTTAGCATTGGAAATGTTATGTCCAGTAGTATATAGTGCTGTTTGTTGAGTAAACATACCTCGCTTACTAGTTTCTAGTCCCATAAATGTCGATCGCATGGGTTATCCTCCTTAAGCTTGTGAATCGAAATAGGATTTATCCTTTGAAGGACTTTTTACTTCGTTTCTCGAGTAATTTATTTGGTCTGGCTTAGGTCGTAGCAAATCTAAAGTCATATTGACAAACTGTAATGATTGGAATAACAGCTTTTGATTCAGTTCGTTTTGCTGCTTTAATGTCTCTACTGTTAATAGCAGCTTATTTCTTGCGGCCTTTAGTGAACCTTGTTCTTCCTTTGTGCTGGTATGCTCCAGTACATGAGCAACGGTTGGGCTATCAATCGGAGCAATTCCTTTTGCTCGAAGGTAATCCGTTACCTCGATTTGACGCTGTTGCTCAAGCTGAGAAATCCCAGCTACATGTGCCTGCTCGTCCTTGAGCAGCTGGTTCAGGCTGTCCATGTCCCCCACTTTAATGGCTTCTGTTTTTTTATATGCAATCTCTAGCAAGCTTTTATGAAGCATATCTAATTTATCAAGGGCCAACAAAATATTGTTTATGGACATGGTGATTCTCCTTTATAGCTTATAATAGTTTAAAATATTCGCAGCGAGCTGCTTTGGGTCTACCTGATACGTACCTGCATCAATTTGCGCTTTTAAGGAAGCCACACGCTCAGCCTGTTCCACCTCTATCGGAGATTTTGTTTGCATGCTTTTGGCTGCGGATGAAATCTCCAGCTGGTCTGCTGCTGGCTTGATTGTGCTATTCACCTTTTCTGCTTGCTGCTGACGTTTATACGGATTGACTTGATTAACTCCCAGATTCGTAATCTTCATAACAAACCTCTCCCTTTCGTTCTAATTATCTATCGTATATTTCGGCACTGTTTTTCAATAGTTTAGAGATTACCTCTAATTTCATCTTTGGTCTTTATGATAGGCCCCTTCTTGCTGGTTTACTTTTTCTCTAAATTCCTTCGCAGCTTCATATTGACGAAGATTCGACTTTAGCTCCTCCGTACAATTCACACAAAGCTTGCCTATATTGATTAGCTTACCACAATTATCGCATGGATAACCAAGGTTAGGGAACATAGCTGGCTGCAGTCTTCCCTTGCGCACCCATTTATGTAGAAGCTTTTCTTCTACTCCCGTCACCTCTACAATTCTCTCTACTGTTGCTGCACGATTTTCACGCTTACGCAAAAAGCGATACACCGTTTCATATTGTTTTTCTTCATTCATTGCACAAGGATTACATACCTCACGAAGCCCTGTATAATTAAAAAATTCACCGCATGAAGAACAATTTTTCAGCTCACCCATGATGCTTACCTCCCGATACTGTTCATATAACTTATATCGGCAGATTATCCTTTGATTAAAGTAAGCGCATAGACCTTTCTCGCTCCAGCTTCCTTTAGTGCTTTTGCAGCATGATGTAAGGTTGCCCCAGTAGTATAAATATCATCAAAGAGCAGATAGTCTTTGCTTTCTACTTTCCCAGTCGCTTGAAACAAAGGCGCTGCATGCAACCGCTCACTTCTCGATTTTCGTCCCTGCTCCCCTGCTTCTAGCTTACCTAATAAAGACTGATAGTCTATCCCATCTAGCAGCAACTCTATATGGGAAAACGTTCGGATTCTCTGCTTATCTGGATGCATTGGTATGGGGACTAGCACACTCTGAATTTTGCCGAGCCTGTCCTTCAATTCACCTGTGAAAACAGTATGCAGAGCAGCATCTTGTAAAAACTTATATTGGTGTAGATACTCCTTCATCGGCTCGTTATACGTGTAAATTGCAGCTGTTGAATCCAAGGCCCCCTCGTACCTAGTTCCCTTGAAATCCTGAAAATCTATTTGCCCTTCAAACCGTTTAAATTTCTCCATACAACGATTGCAAGCTCTTGCTTCGTGCTCTAAAAAGAACAATCTTCGCCAGGTCGGCTTCGGATCAAACCTTCCTTGGCATAACAAACAAATCATTCCTTATTCCACCCTTCTATAGAGTGCTTGGCCTCGTCCATCGCAAGCGTGATGCCATGATGAAAAAACACAATCTCTCCTTTTGGAAAACGGTGAGATCGTCCGACTCGACCACTAATTTGAATCAAGGCACTAGCAGTGAAAATGTCTTGCTCTGCACCTACTACCGCTACGTGTAAGTTTTCGATAGTGATTCCCCTTTCTAGAATGGTCGTCGTAAGCAACCCTGGCAGCTCTTTTGCCCGAAGCTTCAGCACAAGCTCTTTTCGATCGGGATGCTCCGCATAGACGCGTGGAAGATTGCCCGGGAAATTTTCGAGCATTTCAATAGTAGGAAGGAAGATTAGAAATGGGATCTGCTTCTTCTGTTTTTCGTCTATCCATTGCTGTAATGGATACGGTATTTTTCCTTTCTTTAGCTGTCTGGCATAGCCCCATAACCCAACAAATTTGGGGACGGGCAACGGAAAGCCATGAAATCGTTTGGATAAAAAGGAATGATTGGTCGTTTGAAGTGTTTTGGTAGGAGTGGCTGTTACATAGTGGATAGCGGTAGAAGGCTTTGCAGCTTTTTGAACCGCTGACTGAAGGGTTTGATCGGCATAGTAAGGAAAGGCATCTGCCTCGTCCACGAAAATGACGTCAAAGGCAGCTTCAAATCGATATAGCTGATGAGTGGTAGCAAGGACGAGCTCTGCAAAGCCGTCCTGCTCCGGAGCTCCCCCATATAGTGCATGTATCGTCGTTTTAGGGAAAACTTGTTGAAAGCGTGGGAATAATTCAAGAATCACATCTGTTCTCGGCGCAGCGACGCATACTCGCTTGCCAGCCTGTAGAGCAGCGAAAATAGACGGAAATAAAAGCTCCGTCTTTCCTGCCCCACATACAGCGTGCAATAGATGAGATTCATTTCGCTTCACGCTGGTTAGCAATTCATCGCTAGCCTTTTGTTGAAGGGGGGTAAGGCTCCCTTCCCAGTTGAACACATGGGCGTTCGCGCCGCGAGCATGCTCCTTGCTCCAAAGGAGTAATTCGGTGCAGCTGCTCACCCGCCCCATCCTTATGCAATTGCGACAATAGGTACAGGTTTGATTACAGCGAAAACAGGGAAAGGGATAAAAGTGATTGGGATTAGTAGTTAGACATCGGTTACAAACTTGCTTCTTTAATTCCCAAAGTAAAAAAGATATTGAGAAGGTACCGATGCCAGGTTTGAGGGTTATGTGGCCGCTGGCAATGTGGGCATCGATGACTTCGCGAGGAAATGGTGTATGATCACGAAGCCAGATTCGGCCGGTAAGGAATTGTTGCAGGTGTTCGTTCATGGACATCATCCTAACGTTTTGGGCTAGTCAACAATCGTCCAACCTAGTCCCATCGAGCCTTCGCCTAGATGTGTTCCGATAACTGGGCCAAAGTAGCTGATGATAAACTCTACGTTCGGCATAGTCGCAGCTAGCTCGTCTCTCCATGCGATTGCATTGTCCTCATTGTTTGCATGGATGATGGTCGCTTGTACTTTTTTGAAGTTGTTTGCGTCCTCTTGTAGCATGTCTGCTATGCGCTTCATCGCTTTTTTGCGAGTACGAACCTTTTCAAATGGCACGATGACTTTATTTTCAAAGTGAAGAATCGGCTTGACCTGTAGCATAGATCCTATGACACGTTCAATTCCTGTTAGTCTGCCTCCACGGTGAAGGTGATCCAGGCTGTCTACCATGAAATAAGCACGCGTTTTCTTTTTCATATTGTTTAGCTCTTCTAGGATGCTTTCAGCAGATTCTCCTGCTTGCGCCATTTCCGCTGCACGGATGACATAGAATCCTTGAACCATACAAGATACTTCTGTATCAAACGTATAGACGTCTACATTGTCTACCATTTCTCCTGCTTGTGCTGCTCCAGCTAGCGTTCCACTGATTCCACTCGATAGGTGGATGGAGATGACCGCGTCGTATTCTTTCGAAAGCTCTTCATACATACTCACAAAATCTCCTAATGCAGGCTGTGAGGTTTTAGGTAAGGCATGTTCGTTTCGAATCTTTTCATAAAACTCACTTGCATTAATATCTACCTCTTCGCGGTGTGTCTCGTTTCCAATTACCACACTAAGCGACACCATACGTATATTCAATCTTTCTCGTAGGTCTAAAGGTATATAAGCCGTACTATCAGTTACTACTACCGTTTTCATGTAAAAAATCACACTCCTACCTAACAGTTTACTTAATTTTGAATGGAAAAGAAAGTATAAAAAGACCCCAAACATGATATTTATCATATATGCTGGGGTGACGCTTATTATTCAGCTGTTTCTCCTATATAATATACACTTGTTACCACCCATTTATCCTCTTCTTTTACGAAAACAGTTACCTGACGACCCTTGCGATCTAGGTTTGTGCCAGATTCCGGCTGACTTAGAGAGATATCTAGGTTGGAATAAACTTGTGCTTCATTTTTATCATACTTGATGATTGTTATATCGCTAGCAGTCCGCACCGTGTCGTATTCTTCGAAGGTCTGTGCGACTACTTCTTTTTCATTTGCATAATCAAAGCCTTCTGGATTTTTGGAGATTACCTCTAAGTAGCTAGCGAGGTCCTCTTTATTGAAAGCTTCGATATATTGATTGAAAGATTGAAGGATTGCTTCTTTTTCATTTTCCGGGATATTCGTTGCTTCTTCAATATTACCGCCAGCCATCTCAAAGCCTATATCCGATTTATCCTTCGCCCCATGGTCCGTTACCGTTTGAGCATTCGTTGGTGCATTGTCATTTGCCGACCCTGCATTTTGTGTTTCTTCTTTATCACTACAAGCAGCTAGTAATAAGGATATCGCTGCAATTATAAGAATTTTTTTCATTGTCTAAATCCCTCCTGCTGTTCGTATTTTGTCATAGTTAGGACGAAAACTCAATAAGTATGTTCCGGCAATGCGGATAATGAAATATTCTGATGATTGGAGTATGATAAAAGGAGAGATTTGACACCCACTAAAAAGCAAGGAGATGGAAAATGAGTTTATTAAAGAGGTTATCTTTAGAGAATGAAAAGTATACTTGGATTGAGGAAGACTTAAGGAAAAGAGAGTCTGGTATTCGAGGCGAGGAACGACTTTTAAAGAAATTAAATGAGCTTCGCCTGGAGAATGGCTTTCGAGTAATCCCGAATGTAGAGCTCCGAATGGAAAATTGGGTCATACAGATAGATTGCCTAGTTCTGACAGACCGCTGCTGTATTGTGCTTGAATCGAAGAATGTGAGCGGCGACTTGTATTTTAAGGAAAAAATCGAAGAGTTCTATAGAATTGTGGATGAGGAAGAAATCAATTACCCAAACCCCTATTTCCAATTAATGAAGCATCTCCGTTTTATGAAAGAGTTGATGAGAAAGGATTTCCCCTCTTTAAAAATAACCGGCGCAGTAGTCATCACTTCTAAAAATAGCCGCATCCGCGAAAAACCCTCTTTTTATCCAATTTTCAAGCTCGAAGCGATCGTTGAAAAGATCCATTCCATTTATGAGAATTCCCCAGCCAATCAACTATCTACCAAACAACTTGATAAAATAGAAAAGCTTCTCCTTAAGAATCAAGCTCCCTATAAGCAACCCCCTCTTTGTGAATACTACCGAATACTTCCGAGCGAGCTGAAACCTGGAGTAGAATGTCCCGGATGCGGAGTTCTAGGAATGAAGCGAATCGGGAAAACGTGGAGCTGCCAATCGTGTGGGGTTACTAGTAGAAATGCGCATGAGAAGACGGTGGAGGATTATTTTCATCTAATTAAACCCCAAGTAACGAATAAAGAATTTCGACAGTTTGCTAGAATAGAATCTCGGCACGTAGCCAATCGTTTATTACAAAACATGAATCTAAAAATGTATAAGGTTGGTCCGCACACTTACTACACAAAAGATAGCACCCGCTAGATAGGATTCCTTAGACATACCAAGGTGTTTTTGACCTTCGCGCGATAGCGCTTGGTTTTCGAGCAATAGACTGCTAGTTTCGCGCAGTAGTGGCTCACTTTCGAGCAGTAGACCAGCTTTATCGAGCGGTAGCCCTTAGGATTTTGATCTTCCGCGCGAAAGCACTTTGTTTTCGAGCAATAGACTACCAGTTTCGAGCAGTAGCGGCTCATTTTCGAGCAGTAGACCCTCTTTACCGAGCGGTAACCCGAAGTGTCTTTGTCTTCCGCGCGAA